>NZ_JBHUMJ010000002.1:1771765-1835020 GCF_042684905.1 Paenibacillus shunpengii
ACAGGAGCAACGGGTGACGCAGGGGCGTTAGGTGCAACCGGCCCGACGGGAGCAACCGGGGATGCGGGGGCGACAGGACCGACGGGAGCAACCGGTGAAGCCGGTGCAGTAGGTGCAACGGGTCCGGCAGGAGCAACGGGCGAAGCAGGGGAAGTAGGTGCAACCGGCCCAACGGGAGCAACGGGTGACGCAGGAGCTGTAGGAGCAACGGGTCCGACAGGTGCGACGGGTGNNNGTAGGTGCAACCGGCCCAACGGGAGCAACGGGAGATGCAGGAGCAGTAGGTGCAACGGGTCCGACAGGAGCGACAGGCGTAACGGGGCTAACAGGTGCAACAGGAGCTACAGGAGATACAGGAGCTACAGGCTCGACGGGTGCAACTGCCGTATCACCTGTGCTGACTTTTGCGAATGTTCCCGCAGCCATTGCAATGCCCGAAGCGACAGAGATTACGCTTGCCACGGTAACACAGGATACTACAGCAGGCCTAACACTTAAGATAGATTACACCCTCTCTGCAGAAGTCGATACAACGGCGGATTGGTCGGTTCAAGTGGAATTTAGATTATACAGGGATGCAGCCTTGATCAATACACAGGTCGTTATTAGGAGCGGCAGTACCGCAGGAATTCAGCGGTTTATTATTGCGAATACTTATGTAGATACAGCTCCTGCAACGGCGACAAGCACGTATACTGTACGAGGATTTTTGACGACAAGTACAAATGTGACCTCAGTATCAGCAAATAATACCAACTTCAACGCAATTTCTTTCCCAACATAATTGTTCCGATATCCGAAGTTTAGATTAAATTTCAATTCACAAGCAGGGCTTTAATAAGAGCCCTGCTTCTTTCTACTTTCATTGAAGTCTTCCTATGGGATAACAGCAAGTATTTCGGAACAAGACTCATTAACCGATAAATTTTAATACAGGGCTGAATTTGAAGCTAGCTATAGAGATGATGAAACGGATTCGGTTTGCTCGCTCATATAAAAAACTACATTTCAAATCTCTGATATTCTTATATAATAATTCTGATCATCATTTTTCCAAAAACACACAACGATGTATTTTCAATGCAGCTTTTTAACTATTTCAGGAGGAATACATGATGAGCATAGATAAAATTAACGAAGCCTCATTAATAGATTGTGTCGTCGTTGTACGGAGTAAGCTCCGCTCGGTTGGAGGGCGTGTCTCTTATATAGAAGGCGATGTATTTGAAGTGATGTTTGAGGTGGAGGAGAATATCCCGTTTCCATTAGGTAATTCGGTGGGCATCACGATCTACTCTGATGAAGGATTAATTGTGTTTGATACCTATCCCATTGCAAGCTACCTGCAGCGGATTCTATGCATATTGCCACCAAATTTACAGAAAAAGATGCTGAATAGACGGAAGGATGTCCGCATACCGGTGAGGCACTTGAACTCTTGTCTAGAGTCTTTGTTACCGCAAGCATCCTCCAGTCCGATTGTATTTGAGCCAGGGCTGCAATGTGATATTAAAAATATTAGCTTGGGAGGCTTGCTATTCTCCATCGAAAGTCCGATTCCGATTCAGGAGAAGGATATCGTCCGTGTGAATCTTGACGGAAAATTCAGGCTTAATGCGATAATCAGACATCATCAGAATCTGGATACAGAGTATAGATACGGTGCAGAATTTGTGGAAATGTCGAAGGAAGATAAGCATACGCTCAAATCCCTAATTATTAATCAACAAGCTACACATCGCCCAATGCAGATTGGAATAGCGCACTATTTAAACGATTGAAGAAGGAAATGGTTAAGCGAGAATAGAGTTGGTACGATCGAATGTATTGGATGTGTCAAAGAACCCGGCATCTGCCGGGTTCTTTGCATAGCTATTCATCCGATGATCGGATATCTTCATCCTGATAGAAGGTGACCCGGTTTTTTCCGGATTGCTTGGATTGATACAGGCTTTCGTCTGCAAGCCGAATTATACTTCCCACATCCCTGTCATGGATCGGGTAGAAGGATACACCCATACTGCAGCCGATCGTTACATGATTGAGATCAATAATAAAAGGGCTGTTGATCGATTCAATGATCCGATGAGAGATCATGCCCGCCGCGTCCATCGCTTCATCCTTCCCCGAACGCAGAATAATCAAAAATTCATCTCCGCCTAAGCGGACAACGATATCACGCGCTGGGATGGCTTCTCTTAAGCGGCTTGCTACTTTTTGTAATAAAATATCACCTGTCTGATGTCCCAAAGTATCGTTAACACGCTTAAAGCCGTCCAAATCCAAATACATAAAAGATAACGCCTCATGCTCCGGATCCAGATCCATAATGGTATTCTCCAAATAAATCTCCAGGGCTGCCCGATTAGGTAAGCCTGTAAGCTGATCCCGATGAGCCTGATTTTTCATATCACCCAGCGCTGTTTCTGTCCGAACCAGTGTATCGACCAGACTGCGAAGAGACAGGGAGAGAATCTGCATATCTGAGAAACTTTTATATACCGGGATTTTCACATCTTTACCTTGTCTCAGCTGATTTGCCGCATTGGTAATTCCCCGGATCGGCTTTGTAATTCGCTCTGACAATAACCAGCCAATCGCAGCAAAGATGAGGGCGGCGGCTGCCCCTACCATAATAAACTGTCTTGTCAGCTCGTTAAGACCAATAAAGGCTGTGGCTTCAGGCTGTCTGACCAGTACGGACCATCCGAGACCCTCATAATTCAAATATCCATCTCCATATGCATAGCCGGTTAGATATGTTTGTCCATCGGGCCATTCTTCAATTTCCCATGAATTTTGACCGTTTTGCACATTTTGAATGGATTGAATGTCTAGTTGTTGACCCACCATATCATCGGGCCCTAACAGAATCGTGTTATCGTTCTTACTTACAATGAACAGCTCCATATCCTGCGTATGCTGCTGCTGAGGCTCCAATATCGTCCGCTCCACCTCTCTAGACCATTCCCAGCTAAGGTGAGCAGCGAGCACTCCCTTAACCTGACCGTCACGGTCCATTACCGGCATACTAATATCCACAAATTGCAGCGGCTCTCCGGTAGGATTGGGAAGAAGCTTAGCCAGCAGTACAGCATCGTGTACATCTCCAATAAATTTGCCCTTGATTCCTTCTTTGAAGACAGGACGTTCAGATATATTTGCGCCCACCAGAATTCCATCTGTCGCTGCCAACACATCTCCCTTCACATTCATATAACCTACCCATGAGAAAGAAGGGAAGCTTGTTTGAAGCTGTCCCATTAAATTTTGGATTGCGGAAATCTCGTTATTCTGAGCCAGTGTATATGTAGCGGCCAGCATTTCGACTTCACCCTGCCTTGACCACATAAAATTGTCCAGCTTGTCCGACATCTGATAGGCAATGTTCGCAAGTGATTGACCTATCTCCTTCTGGAG
Organism: Paenibacillus shunpengii; assembly: GCF_042684905.1. Classification (NCBI taxonomy): domain Bacteria; kingdom Bacillati; phylum Bacillota; class Bacilli; order Caryophanales; family Paenibacillaceae; genus Paenibacillus; species Paenibacillus shunpengii. The sequence continues at coordinate 1,775,186 of NZ_JBHUMJ010000002.1, forward strand.
GCTGCTCTCGGCACGATGGCTAAGTATTGATCCCAGAATGAAAGTAAGCATAATGACGATTACAGTGAATGCAAAGACAAGAACGGTACGAAGTTTAAACATGAGGCCTCCTAAGGATATGACAAAAATACTCGAAATTTGACGAACAGAGTGAATATAACATGAACAGGATATATATTCCATACCCAAAAGCACTTATACAAAAAAGTCCAATTGATGGAAAGATCGTGATCCCTTATGCTGTACAATGTAAACGCTTATCTACACTACATTCATTGATATGGAGGACCACTCATGATACTTCAGCAATCAGAGCCGGTTTGCCTTGCAACAGTTGATGCGAGTGCAGCTGGTCCTAACTGTAAAATGTTATTCGGGGATCTCAATAACGATGGAAGATTGGAACTGGTTATGATTCAGCCGGATAACCGCAAGGATGTAAGGTATATTCCTCATCAGGTGCAGTGTATCACGGTATTTGATCTGGAGGGACGGATGCTCTGGCAAAGAGGAACTCCGGATATGGATGCAGGCACACAAGGATCGGATTATCCTGCACAAGTGTATGATCTGGACGGTGATGGACAGCTGGAAGTCCTGTGTGTGATGAATGATCAGTTTCATATTATTGACGGGACGACTGGAGAGAGCAGACAGGTCTATGATCTTCCCTCTCCGGAAGCGCACGACTGTATTATTATCGCAAATTTGTCTGGAAATGATCGTCCAACGGATCTATTGCTCAAAGATCGTTATCATCAAATATGGGCGCTAAATTCCGATTTTGAACTGCTGTGGACGTATCAAGGGAATCCCGGTCACTTCCCGTGGGTTTACGATATCAATGGTGATGGTAAAGACGAAGTCATGGCAGGGTATGATCTGCTGGATTCAGCCGGAAACGTACTATGGAGCTGTCAGGACTTGTCTGATCATGCAGATTGTATATGGGTAGGGGACGTAAACGGGGATGGAGAGATGGAGATTGTCATTGGCGGCAGCGTAACGGTGATGATGGATAAGCATGGAACAGAAGTATGGAGATATGAGGACTCTATTGAATCCCAGCATATTGCACTTGGACGATTCCGAGAGGATCTGCCGGGGCTTCAGATTGCTGGGCTGGACCGGATCATTCGCGGAGATGGCAAATCAGGCCTTAAAGGCAAGGATGGAATGTTCATGCTGGATGCAAACGGTCAAGAAATATGGAAGGAGCATCGTCAAACAGACGGCTGGCTCACCATTATTGATACTATCAGCGGCTGGGATGAGAGCGGGATGGATTACATACTAGCTTATAGACGTGGAGGGGGTATATTTCCTACGCTCTATGACGGTGATATGAATGTGGTTACAGCCTTTCCGGTAGATGGTTATGTAGGGCATGCCGATTTTCTAGGTAACGGCCGGGAGCAAATTGCAATTTACGATGGTGATACGATTCGCATCTATTCATCGCATGCAGATTCTATTGCTGTTATGCCGGGAGCGAAGCCTTTAGTTCAAACGAAGCGACTATACAGCTCTACCATTTATATGGGCGGAGAAGTTATCAAATCATAAATTAATATAAACGGACACCTACTATTGTTGATGATCATCAGCAAAATAGGTGTCCTTATTCTATTTGCCTTTACGTGTCATTCTGGCAAGCTCATCCCACTGTTCATGCGATACTTCTGTTAACCCGTTGAACTGTCCTGCTCCCTGCAGCCATTCGCCGCCATCAATCGTTATGACTTCACCGTTAATAAAGCCTGCATAGTCTGATACAAGAAAGGCTGCCAGATGAGTAAGCTCCTCCTTACTGCCAGCGCGTTTGATAGGGATACGGTCAATCAATTGCTGCTGGAGCTCCGGTGTGGGAGAGAGTCTTGAGTCTGCACCATCGATTGGAAAAGCTCCCGGTGCAATGGCAACTTGACGAATTCCATAAGGTGCCCATTCTACCGCAAGTGAACGAGTAAGGGCAAGCACCCCTGCCTTAGCTGCAGCAGAAGGGGTTACGTAGCCTGATCCCGTTGAAGCATAAGTCGTTACAATGTTCAGCATCGTTCCAGGATGGCCAAGCTCAATCCATTTTTTGCCGACTTCAAGGGTCATATAGAAGGTACCATGCAGAACGATGCCAAGAACTGAATCTACTGCCCGATGAGACAATCGCTCGGTTGGACTTATGAAGTTGCCTGCAGCGTTGTTGACGAGAATATCAACTTTACCATAATGAGAATAAACCGCTTTCACAAATTCACTCACTTGAACAGGATCTCTTACATCGCAGGATTGTACATAGATATCTTGACCTTTTGAGTGAAATACTTCAGCCGCTTGATCCAGCGCCGCCTGTCTTCTTCCGCATATGGCGAGCTTGGCACCAAGCTCTGCGAATTGCTCACTCATGGCTTGGCCGAGGCCGGTAGCACCTCCCGTAACGATAATGACTTTGTCTCTTAACATGTCGGGTGAGAAGGGATTCACATGATCACTCCTTATGAGGATTTTACTTCACTGTGATAACAGATTATCATGAATAGTAATCGAAGTCATCGTAAAAAGACTCACGAAGATCGGGTAATTCAAGCTGCATTATCATTCAAAGCAAGGAGTGAATAATATGGAGAGGCTTGCCACACAGGCCTATTATAAAATGTTACGTAAAATTGAAGGTATCCGTATGGAGACCATTGCAGATGAGCGTGAATTGATTCTTTATTCGGATAAGATTGTTACAAAATATCGGGAGTTTCCACTGGATAAAGTATTTGATCTATCCTACAAAAAGGTGGGCGAGAAGGATGGACTGCTATATCTGCATACACAGCAAGGCGTTTATCCTTATACTGTTAAAGAGAATCCGGCAGCGTTCATTCAAGCGGTCAAAGAAAGAATATGAGCAACACCTAACGATTGACGAACTGCATTCTTACTGATAAAATACATCGTTATGCGGTAACGCAGTGTCCTGAGCAATATGATTATAGAACAACGGAGAGAAACATAATGAAGATTAATAAAAAGTACGAAACGATTATTTTCACATTTTTTATGGCGTTTGGAATGTCATGTCTGATGTCATTTGTCATGATGTCAATTAATTACGGCTTCCATGATTCCTTCTTAATGATATGGATGCGTTCTTGGAGTATTGCTTTCTTGCTGGCATTTCCTGTCGCCTATTTTCTTCCGAAAGGAATCCGCAAAGTGATGAAAAGAATTCAGTTTGTGGAATATACAAGAGAGACACAGCAGAGTACAGAACTGAAATAATACTCTCACGCTAGGAGGAGGATTCGAACTCAAGAATCCTTCTCTTTTTTGTGCAGGGATAGATGCTCAATTCCTTCAAGTGTTATAATCTAAATTGTGATGGAGGGAGGTATGTCCTATGAGTAACAACGATCAGATCCGGTTTGCCGAATTTGATCTGTCAGGAAATGAAAGGGATGTTCCAATTGCTCCAAGTGAAGCAATTTCTACAGATATTAAGGACAACAACGCAGGTACTAGTGATGCTAAATATAAACGATCCCTGGATTCTCATATCGATGACCTGGACATTCCAGATGTTCTGATCTGGGAGGAAGCAGCGACTGAGAAACCATCTAAGAGCAGTTATACAGAGCTCAGTAAAGTGCAGGATGATGGACTTAATCGGTACAATAACCTGGCTGTGCAGGAAGTTCCCCATAGTGAATCAGTTCGTCAGATCTATGCCCCTAAGAACACCGTACCGCAAGTGAACTGGGAGCAGGATTTTCGTTATATATCACGGGAGCAGCAGTTTGTACATACAGCCAAAGAACTGGCTGAGTATTGTGCTGAGCAGGTTCCTTTTGTTCCATTTCACAGCTACTGGCCCACTTATGATCAGATGAGAACTGAGCAATATCAGTGGTATTTTTACTGGAGATCAGAAGTGCGGGCCTGCCGTTATCCAGTGACGGATTTGTCCTATTTATTTGTATATATATACGAGCTTATTAACGGAATTGGCTGGGTTGACCCGTCTGATGGCTGGGACCAGCTAAATAAAGTGTGGCAGGCTTACCGTAAACATCATCCGAAGATGGACAACTACATGAGAGAATGGCTCTATGATTTTGCAGCCCTGCATCAGCTGGGTTATGTTCCGCCTCCTATGAATAAGAAGCTGCCTCGCAGCATGTCGAATGAATTGAAGGAGCTGGAATGGAAACGGCGATTTACCGCTGAACCGGTAGAGCTGTCTTGGGACAACCTCTTTTTCATGCTGGATTTTGATCCTGAGCGAAGCCGGTTTTATATCGAGAGCGGTCGATATGAGATGACGAGGTTTACTCCGAAGGTCATTGCCCTTGTTGATCAATATTTATACAGATCCCATGGAGCCAGGCTGATCCAGCGCTTTGAACCTCACTCCCGGCGTGTGAAACGGACGCTGTTCAAGAGTGCACTATATGATAGTGACATCTACGGACGAACGATAACCGTCGAGTATGCGCCGATCAGCGAGTATAAGCCATTAAGAGCTTATATCACTCAGCTAGTGCGATTCACTGAGAATAAGCTGCGCGAATTGAAAGGGTTCAAGGGCCGACTAAGAGGGATTGAACTTGAACAAGAGGTGGAGGAGCTTATCTCACGCTACTTGATAAAAGAGATGAACGCCCTCAAAGCTGAAACAGCCCGCGCGGTTAAGCCGCAGATCCACATCAATCAGCGAAAGCTTGAGCGCTTAGCACGTGAATCTGATGAGGTAAGAAATATGCTGATGCTTGGCGTAGATGATGAAGAACAGGAAGTGAATATTTCCAGTAAGGCACGGATTGAACATAGCGGACATAACAGATTATTGGAACATAGCGGCTCCCAAGCAGCTTCCTTAAAGCGCGAGTCAGAAGGACAGCAGATTATTCAGGCCGTAATGGACTTTGATGCACCTGCTCCTCTATCTGTAGACGAAATTGAAGAAGTGAATCCCGTATCAGCTGTTGTTGCGGAGAATCAAGTGGAAGAGCAGCCTGCTGTGGTATGGAACGTGGAAGAGCTTGATGAGGAATGGAGAGATTTTGCCGCTAGCTTACAGCATACACATCTCGAAATTTTGTTCGCACTTAAGAACATCCATGGTGAACAAGCGCTGCAGGCTGCTGCCAGCAGAGCAGGCTCCATGCCCGCTGTGCTGATTGAGGAGATTAATGAAGCCGCAATGGAGCATATCGGCGACTTGATCATTGATGAGGACATGATTGTCGAAGATTATATGAGTATGCTGGACAAGCTATGTTCCGGAGAATGAAACGGGGTAATAACAAATATGAAATCATTGAAAATTCCAAAACGTCTGACGACGGCGCTTGTAAACTCATTAACTGCAGGCGTAGTCCCCAGAGTCGGACTTGAACATATTGCTGTTGGGCGCAAACCTGAGGTCGAATCGATCTTGAGAGATATGGACAATATTGCCGAAGGCGGCGCAGCCTTCCGTTTGATTACGGGAAGATACGGAAGCGGCAAGAGCTTCTTGCTCCAAATGATCCGCAACTATGCGATGGACCGAGATTTTGTCGTTGCTGACGCGGATCTGTCCCCGGAGCGTCGTCTGGTCGGTACTAAAGGGCAGGGACTGGCCACTTACCGGGAACTAATGACACATTTATCCACCAAGACCCGTCCAGATGGCGGCGCACTGGAGGCTATACTGCAGAAATGGATCGCTGCGATTCAGCAGGATCTGATGCTAGAGTTCGGACTTAAGCCGGATGATCCCGCGATCACCCAGAAGGTTGAGGTCCAGATCTATGCTGTTGCCAATGAAATGCAGAACCTGGTACATGGATTTGATTTTGCCAAGGTGCTCGCTGCTTATTGGAACGGTTACAAGCTGACGGATGATGATCTCAAGGGTGCTTCACTTCGCTGGCTGCGCGGTGAATATACGACCAAGACGGAAGCCCGCAAGGAGCTCGGCGTATCTGTCATTATAGATGATGACAATTGGTATGATTATATGAAGCTGTGGAGCGAGTTTATAGCCAAGATTGGTTACAAGGGACTGCTGTTATTTATAGATGAAGGTGTAAACCTGTACAAGATTACGAACAGTATATCCCGGCACAGTAACTACGAGAAGCTGCTGACGATGTTTAACGATACGATGCAGGGCAAAGCAGAGCATTTAGGCATATACATGGGAGGCACGCCACAGTTTGTTGAGGATGAACGAAGAGGGCTGTTCAGCTATGAAGCACTGCGATCTCGTCTAATCGACGGTCGTTATGGCGGAGGCCTGTTAAAGACGTACACTTCTCCCATTCTTAAGCTTGAAATGCTGTCGAATGAGGAGATACTCATTCTGCTGCAAAAATTGCGTGAGATTCACGCGATGCATTTCCAATATGAAGCTCAGCTGTCCAATGAGCAGCTGATAGCCTTCATGCAGGCCGCAGTGGGCAGATTGGGAGCAGAACAGCTTCTGACGACACGAGAAGTGATCCGTGATTTCATGGACCTGCTTCATACGATGCATCAGCATCCAGAAACGACCTTTGAAGAGCTGCTGTCTGACCGTGCACAGGAGAGTGAAAATCGTACCGGATCTGGGTCCGTATCCGTGTCATCTAAGGAAGAACGCGCTTCAGATGATCTGGATGACTTTCTCGCGGAGTTTGACCTATGAGCATGAACCGGACACCTAATCCTTTTACGCGTCTGGCTCCCTTCATTCAAGAATTTATATACAAGAAGCGGTGGGAGACGCTTCGTGAAGCACAAGTGGAAGCGTGCCGTGTTATCTTTGACACACCGAATCATTTGCTGATTGCTTCGGGTACTGCTTCGGGGAAGACTGAAGCCGCTTTTTTTCCCGCACTAACAGAGCTGTATAATCATCCTCCAGAATCCGTAGGGATACTCTACATCGGACCGTTAAAGGCGCTGATTAACGACCAGTTCGAGCGCGTAAGCGATCTCCTGAAGGAAGGTAATGTACCGGTATGGCATTGGCATGGGGATGTTTCGCAAGCAGAGAAGACCAAGCTGATGCAGAAGCCTTCGGGTGTCTTGCAAATTACGCCGGAATCATTAGAAGGATTGCTTATGAATCGGCCCAATGCGATTCCCGCTCTGTTTCATGATTTAAGATACATTATTATCGATGAGGTTCATGCCTTTATGGGAGTCGATCGCGGTATACAGGTTCTGAGTCAGATGACAAGGATAGAGCGGATGGCTTCCTGTTCGCCGCGTCGGATCGGCTTGTCGGCAACCTTAAGCGATTATGAATCGGCTGCAGGATGGCTTGGTGCAGGAACAGCAATATCCACTGAAGTGATTTCTCCACAAGGAGGAAGAAAGCTGAGGCTGTCTGTTGAGCATTTCTCCCTGCCGGATGCCCGGGATGAGAAGCAGGCAGAGCAGTTAGAGCTGGCCAAGCAGGCCTATCATCAATTCATATATGATGTAACTCATCTGAAGAAAGCACTCGTGTTCACCAACAGCAGATCAGATGCAGAACTAACTACGCTTGAGCTAAGACGGATCGCTGCAAAACGAGAGCAGCGCGATATTTTCCACGTCCATCATGGCAGTATTTCCGCCATGCTGCGAGAAGAAACCGAAGCTGCACTGAAGACAGGACAGGGACCTGCCGTGGCTGCTGCGACGGTTACATTGGAGCTTGGCATTGATCTTGGTGAACTGGAGCGAGTCATTCAGCTCGGAGCGCCGTACAGCAGTTCCAGCTTCGTTCAGCGTCTTGGACGCTCTGGCCGTAGAGAGTATCAGGCGTCTGAGATGATGTTTCTCATTCCTGAGGAAGAAGATGAAGAAGCACAGCTTCCTGCTCGGATGCCGTGGACACTGCTGCGTGCTATAGCTGTGATCGAATTGTATCTACGGGACAAGTGGGTAGAACCTGTGGACGTTCGGAAGAAGCCCGTGGGTGTATTGTATCATCAGACGATGAGTACGCTAAAAAGTATGGGGGAAGCGACCCCGGCAGAGCTTGCGAGACATGTGCTTACGCTGCCTGCCTTCAGGGAGATTTCCACGAATGAATATAAACAATTTCTTACGTATCTACTACAGACGGATCATATTCAGCGCACAGAGGATGGAAGCCTGATCATCGGACTGGGCGGCGAGAAGATTGTGAACAATTACCGGTTCTACGCAGTCTTCAAGGATGATGAGGAGCATGTTGTATATAATGGGTCGGAAGAAATCGGCTCAATTACAACAGTACCGCCTCCTGGCTATTGTTTCTCTCTAGCAGGTAAGCTCTGGAAGGTCGAAGAGGTTGATGTGAAGCACAAAGCACTGTATGTCAAATCAGCTAAGGGCAAGGTCGATACACTATGGCTCGGTGCAGGAGGAGATATCCACACCAAAGTCATGCAGAAGATGCGAGAGGTCTTGGCCGGCAGCACCATATACTCATATCTAGCTGCAGGCGCAGTTAATCGGCTTGAGCGAGCTCGAAGACTGGCTCGGGAAAGTGGACTACTAAACAGCATGATTATACCTGCGGGAGGAGATTCTCTCTTCATTCTGCCATGGGCGGGGAGCAAGCAGTTTCGTACCTTGGAGCGGCTGCTTAAGCATAATTTATCCCAGCGATTGAATTTACGATCTATCGTGCCTATGGAGCCTTACTATATGGTCGTTTCCGGCAAAACAGATCCGATAACCATGCATCATGCAATTAGCGAAGAGCTGTTAAATCTTGAGGACCCCAGCCTGTTACTGAAGCCGGAGGAAGCGCCATATTTAGGAAAATATGATGAATTCGTATTTCCTCAGCTTGTGCGAAGTGCCTTTAGTGTGGATGGGCTTGATGTTGCGGGTCTAGCACAGACGTTGGGCATAAATAATAAATAGAGGATCAATCTAAATAGCTGGAAGAAATTTAAAAATGTGATATGTATTTTTTGGACAGTGTGATCTTATAGAAGGTCACACTGTTTTACGTTGAACTGGGAGGCGGGGGTATGTAGAACAGATTGCGGGAGCCGTCATAGAAGGGTACAAAATGGTATTTATCTTCCACAGCTAATCAAGAATAACATTTAAATACATAACTAATAAGGAACTTTCGTCATTTTCGTAATAAACATTATGTAAACTAATCTGTTTTATAAATGATGATAGAAATTTCATTCTAATAGTATGATCCTGTAATAAAAATTTTCTCTGGGACAAAAGCAGCTCTTCGTGATACGATTTTCTTAGATATTACATTCCATACCCAAATACATATTTAATAATTCATGAGGAGTGATGAGCATGCTGGAAATCAGTGAACGAATTAATCAGATGAAGCTCGAGGAAGAGGAGCTGCGTTTTCCTTCTTTTACGAACGAAACCGCATTGGAATTGGGTTTGACCATTATCGAAGAAGCCAAGAGAGTGAATAAGAGCATCACGGTGGAAATATATCGATCCGGCCAGAGGCTGTTCAGTCATGCGATGGAGGGTACATCGGCCGATAACGAGCAATGGATTCGTCGGAAAAATAATGTCGTCCAGCATTTTGGTATGAGCTCCTGGCACGCGGCTCTGCAATTGCGTGAAGAAGGAAAGAATCTTGAAAATGACTATGGGCTTCCATTTGCTGAATATGTAGCTGCAGGCGGTGGTTTTCCCCTCATCATTAACGAAATAGGACAAGTTGGTACCATTACGGTATCGGGCTTGCCTGATCAAGAGGATCATGATTTGTTGATTGGTGCGCTAAGAAGATTCTTAGCATAGTCGTACCTGAAAAGTGAAAGCTTCGGAAAGATTAAACTCTTTCGAACTTCCACTTTTTTTTGTTGTTATAGGTATTAAGAGAACAATGATGTCAAGTTACTGGATTCGTTACAGCGCAATTTTTGGCCAATTTTGATTGTTCTATGTCCAATTTCTCAGCTCCTCGTATGATAAAATCCAATTAATTATCCATTAAGAAAAGGGGAGTTCCAATGAATACGAAGTTGATGAAGTGTGCGGCACTGATCCTATGCGGCTCGCTGTTGTTAACCGCTTGCGGTGAAACAAATTCCGCTCAAGAGTCATCGAGTAATGAAGACGGTATGGTAAATATCAGCTGGATGAATATCTTGCATGCACCATCGCCTCCAACGGATACTGTGCTGAGCAAAATCGAAGAAGTAACACAGGCAAACATTGATTTTGCTTGGGTACCCGATTCCTCAAAAGAAGAGCGAATCAATACCTCGCTTGCCTCTGACTCTTTAGCCGACATTGTATCACTCACGATGCTGGAGAATTCATCGGTTCGTAATGCTTTAAAAGCGGGGGTTTTTTGGGAAGTTAGTCCCTACTTGGATGAATTCCCGAATTTGGCAGCTATCTCACAGGATATGAGAAATTCAGCGTCTATTGAAGGAAAGCTATACGGTATTCCGATGCAAAAGGATGTGGCAAGAAACGGTGTGATCTTACGTAAGGATTGGCTCGATTCGTTAGGGATGTCTGTACCACAGACGACAGATGAGCTAATGGAAGTGGCAAAAGCATTTACCGAACAAGATCCTGATGGCAATGGTGTGAAGGATACGACTGGTTTTATCGATCGAAGTGATCTCGTCTTCGGAGCATTTAAGACGCTCGGATCTTATTTTGGAACACCTAGCAGCTGGGCTGTCAGCGATGATGGCAAGGTCACTCCCGAGTTCGAAACAGAAGGTTATTTGAAAACGATGGATTTTATGAAACAGCTTTATGAAGGCGGTTACATTAATCAAAGCTTTGCAGTGACAGCCAAATCAGATCAACAGCAGGGCTTCTCCCAAGGGAAAGCAGGCATTTATGTTGGGGCTCTTTTTGACTCTAAAAACCTGCTTAATTCTGCCAAAGGGGTTCAGGACAACATGGAGCTTGTCATGGTAAACGATATCACATCTACAGGAAACGAAAGTGATCGTGCCATCTGGTCAACGAGTAATGGGGTAGGAGGACTCCTAGCTTTTCCTAAATCGGAAGTAAAGGACGAACAGGAGCTGAAGCAAATTCTTCAATTTGTGAACGATGTAATGTCTGAAGAAGTGTACACGCTAATGACTTATGGTATTGAAGGTATACATTATTCAATGAATGAAGATAAATCGGTTACCATTACTAATCAAAAATTGTGGGAACAGGAGGTGCAGCCGTTTGCGTCCTCCAGACCGAAGGAGCCCGGCTATGAAGTTCACGATAATGATCCGCTGAAAACAGAGGCTGGAAAGCTCATTCAAGAAAACGCCACCTTTGCTGTACTCAACCCTTTATACTCGCTAGAGTCTGATACCTATTCCTCACAAGGGTCTGAGCTTCAAAAAATCATTACAGATGCGACCTATAAATATATTCTGGGAGATATCAATTTGGATGAGTTTAAGCAGCAGGTTCAAAGATGGAGAAAGAGCGGAGGAGATCAGATCATCTCAGAATACGAAGCTGCTTATAAAGCGGTAAACAATTAAGAAAAGAGAATAGCATGTGCAATCAATGATGCCCGAACAGTGTGACATTCTCTTAACGGTTCGGGCATCATTCTAATCTCATGATTTGATAGCGTATTCATAATTGGATCAGATAGCCCTTGAAAGGGGTGATTATATTGAACAAGTAAAGAAATGAACCAGGCAGATGATGAAGTTGCAATTTAAAGGAGGAAGCTTATGAAAAAAATAGTGTCAGGAATACTGGCCGCATCTATGCTCATGACTTCATTGACGGGCATTACATCTGCAGAAACAGCACCGGCTGTGCAAGATGAACGACTGCCGGCATTTCCGGGAGCGGAAGGTGGAGGAATGTATACTTCCGGTGGCAGAGGAGGCGATGTTTACGAAGTCACTACGCTTGCAGATTCCGGACCGGGTTCACTTAGGGAAGCAGTCAGCAGAGATAATACGACGGTTGTGTTCAAGGTTGCTGGAACGATTCATCTTGAAACACCGCTTAAAATTACAGGCTCAAATCTAACAATTGCAGGTCAGACCGCACCAGGTGAAGGTGTGACCGTGTCTGACTATGCAACAACGATTGAGGCAGATAATGTTATTGTTCGATATATGAGATTTAGGCTTGGAGATCGATATCCCAGCGAGGATGATGCTTTTGGCAGCCGATATCACAAGGATATCATTATCGATCATAGCTCATTCAGCTGGTCGGTAGATGAAGTGCTCAGTATGTATGTCAATGAGAACACGACAGTACAGTGGTCCATCATATCAGAGAGTATGCTAATGACCTCCCATCAAAAAGGCAGGCACGGTTATGCAGGTATTTGGGGCGGCAACAATGCAACATTTCATCATAATCTGATCGCCCATAATGTAAGCCGTAATCCGAGATTTGCCGGATCGCCGAATTTCCCCACAGACTCTTCTAATAATATCATTTATAATTGGGGCTTCTTCTCCGCTTATGGCGGCGAGGAAGGCAATTATAATCTAAGAAATAACTACTATAAATATGGTCCCAATACTTATCGGTCCGTAAGAGATCAAATCTTCCTTGATGTCAGTGCGAACACTCGCCTATATGTAGACGGTAACATCATGGACGGATCACCTGAGGTAACTGCAAATAACTGGCTCGGAGTAGGGGAACTCGCTAATCCGGATTCGAAGCTGAATACGGCGGTATCCATGCCGAATCCGATTAATCTAGACACTGCTGAGACCGCTTATGAACGAGTGCTCCAAGAGGCAGGAGCCGTTCTGCCACGAAGGGATGCTATTGACGCTCGTGTCGTCCACGATGTGAAGAACCGGTCAGGGAAGCATATCAATTCTCCAAAAGAAGTTGGTGGATACCTTGAGTTTGAAGAAGCTGTATCTACACTCGCAGATGATGATCATGACGGCATGCCAAACGAGTGGGAGTTAGCACACGGACTCAATCCGTCTAATGCAGAGGACCGTAATGGTATCCATTCATCAGGGTATACGAATCTTGAGATGTACTTAAACGGGATCGTTGGCAATGGATCTATAAATCCAGCTGTCTCGATCAGCTATCCTGCAGACAACACGATTGTGGAGGAAGGAGCGACGGTGGAGATTCAGGCTGACGCTTCTGATTCGGATGGTACTGTTTCTAAGGTGGAATTTTATCAAGATGATATCAAGCTTGGAGAGGACCTCACTGCACCTTATTCATTAAACTGGGAGAATGTCCAGGATGGAACCTATTTTCTAACGGTACGAGCGATTGATGATTCCGGGACTTCCACACAATCAAGTAATGCAGCGGTTCATGTGAATAAGCCGGGAGATATAAGTCCATGGCAATCTGAAGACATAGGTGCACCTGAAATTGCCGGCCATACTCAGCTCGGACAAGCAGATACAGATGTAACCTTGAAGTCTGCAGGAGATATTGACGGGGAAGAGGACCATTTTCATTTTGCTTATCAGGAATTGACTGGCAATGGGGAAATTGTGGCTCGAGTTGAGAGCATTACAGGTACTGATGATGGGGCAGAAGCGGGAGTTATGATCCGCGAAAATCTGGAATCCAATGCTAAAATGGCTGCACTGCTCGTCTCTTATGTCAAATATGGTAAGAAGAGCATCGTCATGTCCCGTAACACGGAGGGTGAACCATTGACCAGAGAGGAGCCGGAGCATTTTATTAATACTCCATATTGGGTTAAAATCGTTCGGCTTGGGGACCAATTCACATCACTCATCTCAGAGAATGGTACGGATTGGAAGGTCGTTGATTCTGCTACTATTTCTATGGGGGAGACCGTTTATTTTGGCCTGGCGGTTGACGCCTCCAAGGCGGATGACGACAACAGCAAGTATAATACGTCGGTATTCTCCAATGCATCGGTAAACCCAGTGGCCGCGGATTTCCCAACGGCTCCTACAGGACTTACGGCGACCGCTGGGCTGACATCAATTGAACTTAACTGGGATGAAGTTACAACGGCACAAGGATATACAGTGTACCGAAGCGAGATTCCAGGAGGCCCCTATTCAGAGGTCGCTACGGGAATTGTCGATAATGCTTATAACGATGGGGACCTAACACCAGGATTGACCTACTATTACATCGTTACGGCAGAAAATAGCAGCGGCACAAGCTTTAATTCTAAGGAAGCGAGCGCTACACCAGAGGGAGAACAGGGAACGGTCTATTATATTAATGAGAATTTCGAGGATGCAGCGATCGATACAACTCCAGCTGAATATACCTTTATGCCAAATCCGCAGGACACGGATCATAAAGTTGTGGTGAAGGATATTCCTTCCGATACGACTGGAAATGCATCAGACCATGCCCTTTTACTGTACGATAATGCGGTTGGTAGTACCGAATTTTTTCGCAAATTCGCCCCGCAGAAGGGTAAGTTTATTCTTGAAGTGGATATGACCTCTCCAGGCTGGCCAGGTACCTCTACCGTTCTCAATCTTCAAGACGAAACAGGCAGCAAGACGGCATTATCCATTCAATTACGCAAACCAACAGCACCTGTTGCGGAGCCGGATTACACACTGGTTTACAAAAGGAATGGAGCAGATTACAAACTCACCGATCCTTTAGTTAATAATCAATGGTACAACCTGAGATTAGTGACGAACGTAGCAGCGAAGACAGCAGATATTTACCTCGATAATCAGCTAGTGGCGGATGATGCGCCACTTGAAGCAGATCTGACAGCTTCGGGAATAGGCCGGATTTCCACCAAAACGCCGGGAACGGGTAAAGGAACGATCTACTATGACAACCTTAAAGTATATGTAGAGCCGGTGGAGAGTCCGAAGGGTCTCACTGCAGTACCCGGCAACGAAAAAGCCCAGCTCCAATGGACAGCTGCTGAAGGCGCTTCTACTTATAGTATCAAGAGGAGCATGACAGAAGGTGGCCCGTATGAAACCGTTACGAGTGGAATTACTGATGTCTCCTATATTGATGAGGACTTGGTGAATAATACAACTTATTATTACGTCGTGACAGCAGTGGGATCAACGGGAGAGAGCGGTCCTTCGAATGAAGTTACGGTAACTCCTTCCTCGGCAGCCATCAGACCCGATGCACCCGCGGGAATTACGATCTCGGCTCGAAGCACGCAAGCTGATTTAAATTGGCAGGGTGTTGATCATGCCATTAGCTATACGATTAAACGAAGCACGGATCCGGAAGGCCCTTTTGAGACGGTTGCATCGAAGGTGTCTTCGACCTCTTATAGAGACGGCGGATTGGATAATGGAACCACATATTATTACGTCATTTCTGCTGTAAGTATTGGAGGAGAAGGCGAGAATTCTGAAGCGGTAACGGTAATACCCACAGCTCAACTATCGACACCAACGGTTACAGCAGCGCCACTGCCTAATGGAGCAGAGCTCCATTGGGAGAGCTTAGATGGCGCATCCTCTTATGAAGTGCGTCGTTCCGATACTGCAGAAGGGGCTTATAATTTGATCAGAACCGTATCCGAATCCACGTATCTCGATTCCGGGCTCATGAATGGAGTACCGTATTATTACAGAGTCACTGCAGTGAACGATCAAACACGTAGTCTCGAATCAGCAGCCGTAGGCATACGTCCATCTGCTAATGACGGCACACCTGCAGCACCTTCTGGATTCACAACAGAACCGGCAGCCGATAGTGTGATACTGAATTGGAATTCCGTGTCAGAGGCAACATACTATTCTATCAAACGCAGTAGTTCAGAGAATGGTCCTTATGAGCTGGTTGTAAGTGATCTAACCAAGACAAGCTATACGGACAGTGGACTTACGAATGGGATCCCTTACTACTATATTATTACGGCTACGAACGCTGTGGGGGAGGGAGCTTCCTCTGTTACCTTAAAGGAGGTACCTGCACAGGTGATTGTAGTGGCTAAAGATGGCACCGGACAATATTCTAATGTGCAAGATGCCATTAATTCGGTCCCAAGTAACAGTCCAACTCAGATGGTTATTAAAATTAAAGACGGTATTTATCGTGAGAAAATCAGTGTACCTTCCGATAAAATCAATTTACGTTTCATTGGAGAAAGCAGAGAAGGCACGATACTGATCTATGGAGACTCTGCCAGCACCTTAGATGGGAATGGAAACCCGCTGGGGACTTCCAACAGCTATAGCTTCAGGGTATTGGCAAATGATTTCACTGCGGAGCGGCTAACTATACAAAACGATGCAGGCATTGATGCGGGCCAGGCAGTCGCGTTATATGCCAATAATGGACGCCATTATTATAAGGACAGTTATATTGAAGGAACTGTAGATTTTATCTTTGGAAATGCTTCTGCCGTATTTGAAAATAGTGACATCCATAGTCTCCGCAATGGTTATGTCACGGCTGCCTCTACAGGTGCAGGAAAGCCAGGTTATGTATTCATTAATAGCCGGATTACAGCAGATCCAGGCATAACAGGAGTAACACTGGGAAGACCTTGGCGTGCTGATGCCAATGTTATTTACGTGAACAGCTACCTTGGTGAGCATATTTCTCCAGAAGGCTGGAATAACTGGGGCAATGTGAATAATGAAACCACTGCACGTTATGGCGAGTATGCGAGTTATGGACCTGGAGCCAATCCGAAGAGCAGATATCGCTGGACTAAGCAGCTAACACTTGAAGAGGCAGCATGGTATACGCCGGCTAACATTTTGAGTGGAAGTGATGGCTGGAACCCGGTTGATTCAATTGACTTGGCTAATAGTAATCGGGAGCTGGAAGCATTGAATGTGGATGGTGTGGCTATACCTGATTTTGATCCTCAGGTGACTGCTTACCAAGTTGAGCTGGAAGCCCAAAGCGAGATCCCAATCGTTACTGCTACAGCTCAATCAGAGAAGTCTGTCATTTCGATCGAGCAAGCGGAGAACGTTCCTGGAAGTGCGGTTATCCATGTAACTTCTCAGGACGGAGGCGTCAAAATCTATGAGATCGAATTTGTCATCGGCGAGGATGAAGTGCCTCCTGTTCTGCAGCTTGAAGTAGATAAGCCTGTCCTCAAGGCAAGAGGGCATCGAATGGAGAATATTCGAGTGACTGCTAACGCAGCCGATGAGGAATCTGGTATAGCCTCCATCACTCTCGTATCTATTACCAGTAATGAACCTGACAACGGAAAAGGCGACGGGAACACGAATGATGATATTCAAGGAGCAGAATATGGTACATCAGATTATGAATTTGAATTAAGGGCAGAGCGTTCAGGCGCTGGTTCAGGACGTGTGTATACAATAACCTATGAGGCTGCTGATTATGCCGGGAATCGAACCACTGCGACTGTAACCGTGACTGTTGAACACTGATTACATTAATCGAAGTAAGGGAGTGCCGGAGTGCCTATCTTAATAGGCACTCCTTTGATTTATTCATGCTGATTCATTTCAGGTATTTTGTAACGTTATTTCTAAAATCTCTCGGCGTCATGCCGTATATGCTCTGAAATACTCGATTAAAGGTTCGTTGACTATCAAATCCAGCATTGCTGCTAATGGTCGTAAAGGATGCGTCTGTGGTACGAATCAACTTTGAAGCGTATTCGACACGGAGAAGGGCAAGATAATTTCGGAAGTTCATTTTTATCCTTTCCGAAAAGATGCGAGAGATATAGTATTTGCTGACAGAGAATTCAG
The DNA here is from genome assembly GCF_042684905.1 of Paenibacillus shunpengii. Taxonomy (NCBI): domain Bacteria; kingdom Bacillati; phylum Bacillota; class Bacilli; order Caryophanales; family Paenibacillaceae; genus Paenibacillus; species Paenibacillus shunpengii. Next base: position 1,792,783 of record NZ_JBHUMJ010000002.1, read on the forward strand.
AAGCAAGGGAATCTAGTGTAATCGGTTCGGTAAAGTGATTAGCTAAGTATTCCATGATTTTTTTAGACATGTCCTGGACAGGTATTCGCGGCCTCTCAGTGAGTTCGATTTGGCGAAGAAGATGTGACATGATGATATAAGTAAACCCCAATTTTGTGGCAAAATCCTCGCTGTTATTAATTTGATTAAGAGCATAGACTACATCTTGATGAATATTGGCGCTCGATATTAAAGGTGTAGCCGGTTGAAATTGAATCAGATCAGGAAAAAGACCTCCAAGTATACGAGGATTAAATATAATCAGCATGGCGTCTGCGGGATCCTGTCCAACTCTATAGTACCTGTGTACAATGTCCGGCAATATTAACGCTGCCTCGCCTTCATGCACTTCGTATGCGCTTTCATTTATTTGTATACGCTGTATACCGTTAAAAACATAAAGTATCTCGATATGTCCATGCAGATGAGCAGGAAACGTGAGCTGTCTCGCATTATGTTTAATAATCAAATCACCAGCACGAATCTCATAAAAAGGTATCATGACATGACCTCCGTTGGCGCAGTATTAGACTGCTGGGGATTGGTGTATGTCTATTTTCATATCATGTGTTTGAGTTTAATTCAAGCATTGATATAATCATCATATCGGATATGCGTCTGTCTACTACAGTATTTGATTTTACATCAAATGCTTTTTTTGTTAAACAAATGAGAAAAGGATTGGTGAACAAATGAAAATCGCATTTGTACTGTTCAACGGCATGACAAGCATGGACTTCACTGGATTTTACGAGGCTATCACCTGGTTAGGCATATTAAAGGCGAAAGAGAACGTATCCTGGACCTTTTGTGCGGACAGGGAAGAAGTCACAGATGATCGGGGACTCACGATGAGGGTGAATGAAGTTAGTCCGAATCTAGGGAAGTTTGATCTGGTCTTTGTCCCTGGAGGAATGGTGACGAGAGAACTCCGGAATGACAAGGCTTTTATCGATTGGATCCGGACTGCCGAGAATGTTCCGTATAAGGTATCTGTTTGCACAGGCGCATTATTACTAGGAGCGGCAGGTTTTCTCAAGGGAAAAAGAGCTACCACGAACTCTTCGGCATATGATTTATTGGCTCCGTACTGCGAGGAAGTTATTGAAGCACGTGTCGTTAGAGATGAAGGGGTAATTACCGGAGGCGGGGTGACGGCCTCAATCGATTTGGGTTTATATCTCATCGAGTGGCTTACAAATAAGGAAACCGCACATCTTGTACAACAGAAGCTTGAATATCCTTACTATCAGGCTGGTAAAATGAGTGATGTGTATAAAGTGAGGGAGGCTTAGATTTTCTTAGGACTAAGATAATTCCTAAAATACGAAAAAGAAAGTGTGTATTGAATGACCTTGATCTCGTTAGAAAAAGTAATGAAACAAGTAGAAAATCGAACGGTGTTAAAAAATATAGAACTCGTTATCGAGAGCGATTCACATATCGGCATTAAAATGTCGGATGAAGAAAGTTCAGCGCTGTTTGACCTGATCTCAGGGAAGCTTCAGCCAACGAGTGGCTCGATTCGAAGAGAAACGAGCTCCATTCTAGCAGCCATCCAGGATGATGGCTTATATGATACACTGACTGTCTACAGCTACTTAACGTTTTTTAAACAAATTGCCGAATTCCCTCATTCATTAGAAGAGTATATTGCCGATTTTTCTCTATCTGATGTTTGGCGGACAAAGATTAACAAATTGACAGAAGACCAGAAGAAAAGAGTCAGTTTATTCCGCATGTTTCTATTTCGTGCAGATTTGATCTTAGTTCAGAATCCACTCCATAATCTAACATCCGAAGGAATTGAGCTGTATTTAACGGCATTGGAGTATCTTCGTTCAAATCATACGGCCACCTTAATTACATCCAACTCTATAGAAGAGTTATTGCTATTAAGTCGTGATATATATCGATATAACCGATTGATGGGGCTTGAGAAAACGGACCTTGTCAATGAACCGACCCCTGTTACATCTGAATTGAATGAGAGCATTAAGTTTACACCAAACAATGTATTCAAGGTCAGCTGTAAGCTGGCAGATAAGACCATCTTTTTTAGTCCAGACGAAATTGATTATATTGAGAGCATCAACAGTGTAAGTAATATTCGCATCGATGATGATTACTTTCCGACGGATTTAACGATGAACGAGCTGGAAGAGAAGTTAATTAAATTTGGTTTCTTCCGTTGTCACCGATCTTATTTAGTGAATTTGCAACGCGTGTCTGAATTGATCAGTTATTCTAAAAATAGTTATACCTTAATCTTGAAGGGGAATTCGGATGTGAAGCTTCCCCTCTCCCGCAGCCGGCTGGAGGAAATGAAACAATTAATTGAAATTTAGAGTACATTTGAGGCTGGAATGAGTACATTTCGGCCTCTTTTTGTTACATTTGAGCAGTTTGCATTACCGTTCGGCGTTATTTTACGACTTTTCTGCTGCCATTCGATAAATTAGAGTACAGAAGGACAACATCATTATTTTTCAATATTTGCGAAGGAGAGAAGAGCGAATGGACAGAAACACTGTAATTTACGCTGAACAATTATCCAAAAAATTCAAAAACGAGTCTGCGCTGAAAGGGCTCGATTTTTCAGTTCAGTCGGGAGAAATTTTTGGCTTTCTTGGACCTTCTGGTTCAGGGAAAACAACGACAATCAAAATATTGACAGGACAATTAGCACAAACTTCAGGAAGAGCCATCGTGTTGGGAAAGCCTGTTGAGCAAATGAATGAACGTATTTATGAACAGATGGGTATGGTTACAGATCATAGTGGCATTTATGAAAAAATGACGGTGTACAGCAACTTGAATCTGTTCGCTAAAATATTGGGGGTTAAGAAAGAACGTGTAGATTCTCTTCTACAGAGAGTTGGTTTATTTGAGCACAAGCGTAAACTCGCCGGCAGATTATCGAAGGGCATGACTCAGCGCTTAGTTCTGGCACGAGCGATTCTGCATCAGCCGAAGGTGCTCTTTCTGGATGAACCTACAAGCGGGTTAGATCCGAGTACAGCGATTTCTGTACATGAATTACTAATCGAGTTAAAAGAGAATGGAACTGCTATTTTTCTAACGACCCATAACATGGAGGAAGCATCAACTTTGTGTGATCATGTTGCACTGCTAAATGATGGTCTGATTGTAGAGTATGGAACCCCCAAAACACTATGTCTCAAGTACAATCAGAATAAGAGTTATCACATTTTGTTAAAGGATGAGAGGGAGCTGACACTACCGCATTCTGAAGAAACAGGCCGAAAAATAAATCAATGGATGGCTGATGATCAGCTTGTTACGATACATTCTAACGAACCGACACTTGAAAAAGTCTTCTTGGAATTGACAGGGAGGGAACTACATTGAGCATTTCATTAAGAAAAATAAGAGCCATTACAGGAATGAAATTTCAGACTATTATCAATAATACAGGTGTTATATTAGCACCTATTCTTGCCCTGTGCTTTGTGTTTGCAACCCGAAGTTTATTACCGGATTTAGACGTAAGCAGTGAGGGGATGACGTTCTCAACGAATGCATTTGTGCTAAGCTTTGGGATTGTATTTAATATCGCGATCGCTGGCATCTCAATGAGCAGCAGTCCACTCGCAGAAGAAAAAGAAAAAAATACACTAAGAGTACTCATGACATCTTCGGTAAACGGCGTAGAGTATCTCATCGGGACTTTGCTGCCGCCCTTATTTATTCTCATTATCGTTAACATTCTGATGATTCCGGTGAGTGGAACTTCATTCGCGGAGGTGCAGTTTGGAAGCTTCTTGTTGATGACAACAGCTGCCAGCTTTATAAGCCTGATTATTGGATATATAATTGGAATATTTGCAAATAACCAGGCACAAACGGCACTAATGACGATGCCAATTACCGTAATATTGACTTCTGTCCCTGCAGTCAAGCTGTTCCATGAAGATTTGTCGGCCATATTGAACTATACTTACACAGGTGTCTTGACGAACTTTACCAACAGTGTATTTGCTAATGGTGGTTACCATTGGAATCTGAGAGATATTAGTGTTCTTACCGGCTGGCTCATCATTTCTATTGTCGTATTTGTGTATGCATATAAGAAAAACGGATTGGATCGTTAACCATCTGAATTTCTGAACGATAGTATTATATAATCTGGGTAAGGAGTGGTAGATAATGTTTAGTAAAAAAGAGGATAAACGTTTTGATGAAAAGCTGGTACAAAATTATCAGCATGGCTTACTCTATATTTTGGTGGATCGTCAAACCGGTGTGAACTATCTTCATGTATGGAATCCACAAGGGAGCGGGCTTACCCCTTTATTGGATGCGGATGGAAAAGTTGTTGTCGATCCCGTCGAAGGAACGGATCAATAGGGGGTTCTGCGGGAGGAAACGTTCAGCACAGAATTAAACCGTGTTAGTAGATAAGGTCAGCCAGTGATACTGGCTGATCTTTTTATATGTTAAGCAGGTGCTTCCCGAAGATATCCTTATTCGTTATAATTAGTAAAGATTTGGACGTTATATAAAGTATTGTTTGTTGTAATTTGGTTAAAAGCTCCTAGATAATTATAAGATACAACTAGCTTAAATGGAGATTGGGATGTAATATTCATTCAATGGCAGGGGGGATCATGAATGATGGATGTTTTGTTGGTGGATGATGAGCCTTGGGTACTCGAAGGTTTGCGAACCATGGTCAATTGGGATAAATTCGGTTTTCAAATCTGCGGGGAGGCCGAGAATGGGAATGATGCTTGGGCCAAGATTGAGAATCTTCAACCGGATCTCGTAATCACGGATATTCACATGCCTTCTGTAAGTGGCCTTGAATTAATAGAACGTTCCAAAAAAACAATGGACAGACCGCCCAAATTTGTTATTTTAAGCGGATATGACAGCTTTGAGTATGCTAAAGTAGCGCTGAATCAGCGTGTAGAGGAATATTTGCTCAAGCCGATTGATGAAGTGGAGATTGAAGCCGTATTAGATGTAATCGGACGTAAAATTGTGGAGGAGCACGCTTCAGCAGAAGCTTATCATCGTGAGCATGCGTTATATGTAAATTCTTTGTTCAATCGCCTGCTTCAAGGGGATGACAGCAGTGAACTGCAAGACGAAGTGAATCGAACACTACAAATGGAAGGTCATGAGAACATGGCTTGTCTTCTGATTTCAACGGATAACTATATGGGAGATGTTAAACAACACTTACAAAGTTTTGCAGGAACGCGATGCTCCATACCTTTTACGGATTCCGAAGGAAATATAGGATTGTTTGCTGTCGACATTGATAATTCCTTGAAGCGGCTTGAGGAGCTCGGCAGAAATCTGTTTGAGATATATGCGAACCTTGCCTCAATTATCGTGGCGTTTGGATATCAATCAAGCGGAGCATGCGCCATGCGCTCAGCATATGAAAAAGCTTTATTTGCGCTTAAATGGAAGCGCTATCAATATAAAACCGGTTTTATTCGCGATCAAGACTTACCACCGAAGGATGGCCTAGCTAAAGTAAATCAACAAGCTTTGGCAGGCCTTATGGAAGCCATTTTGTCAGGCGAGACGGACAAGGTGGAAGTAAAGGTGCAAGCGCTGCTAGCGAATCCCCAATCTGAGCTGACTGTGTCAAATATCGAATACGTTCGGGTTCAATTGATTGCCCTTGAAATGGGCGTTCTGAAACAGTTGAATGAACTGGAGGGGAATGTAGACGCCTTTATACAGCAAGTTCAGAATGAGGCAGGTGACATCACTGGGATTAACTCATTTCCTAGGTTTCTGGAGTACGGTCTAATGTTAAGCCGCACGGCTGTGAAGGAAATTCAGGAACAACGGAAACGAAAGGAATTCAGCACCATTTTTCAAGTAGAGCAGTATGTCAATCAGGAATTTCGAGAAAATTTGCGGCTTCAGGAGCTAGCACAGAAATTTCATATGAACGCCAACTATTTAGGGCAAGCATTTAAACAGCAGACGGGCAAGAGTTTTCGGGAGTATTTAAATGATAAGCGAATTGATGAGGCAAAACGTTTACTGCGTCAAAGCAGTAAGTGCATTGCTGACGTTGCCGTGCATTCGGGTTATCTGAGTACTGATTATTTTATAAGTCAGTTCAAGCGAATGACTGGAATGGCACCATCGCAATATAGAAAACTACAATAGGGTATTAAAAGGTTATGAAGCATGACTGAAGGACGGCGATAATAAACATGTTCAGAAAATTCAGATTCCGCAGCTTTGTGAATGATATTCCTTTAAATTACAAATTTATGCTGATTTATGTCATCGGAATTTTACTTCCCATTCTTGCTAGCTATTACTTGTTCATGGATCGTATGTCAGAGCTGATCAAGGAACGGGAGGAGCATAATTTGCAGATATCATTGGAGAGGGCAAGGAAGGACATTCATACGATGATTGACGGCGGTATTGCTGTCAGTCATGCCTTAATTACGGACAAGCTGATGTCGGAATCCATGGATCGGGTCTACGATGGGCAGCTAGATTTCTACAGCACATTTGATGATCTGCTTCGCCACCGGGTGACCTCCTATATTCCGACCAATAATCAAATTCAGCGCATTGGCATCTACACGGATAATCCAACTATTGTACCAGGCGGTGACTATTATGTTCTGGATGGTACAATGCGATCTAGTACTTGGTATAAGCAGTGGGAAGCAGCGGATAAATCTCTAAAAGTACTCGCATATCGTGATCAGGCAGCTAATAACCGTGCTGCTACCGCTTCGTATTTAAGCATCATTGAAAAAATGGACTATTATTACGCGCACAATTCTTATAAGAAGCTGGTACGCATTGATTTCTACCTTAATCGTTTCTATGACGTGCTTGCAAGAGAAAAAAGTTCACTGGAACTGTATCTAGTTAATGACTTGAATCAAATCATCGTCTCTGCAGATGACAAATATCATGGCGAGGTGGATAACGACTATGCGTTGTTTGATATAAGTAATTTGGAAGAAAAAGACATACATATTGTTCCGATAGGCAAAGCCAGCTATGTAAAAGGCTGGAAGTTAATTGGTGTGCCTCAGGAAACACGCGTTAAACAAGCCATGTTATCTATGCAGCTCTATTTCGGAATGCTAGCGGGGATTATTACCCTTGTGACTTCTATTTTCATTTATATTATGCTCCGTTCCTATAATTATCGGGTGAAGCGACTATCAAGGCACATGCGAAAAGTGGGGAATGAGAAATTTGAGCTGATTAATATAGACGGCGGGCAAGACGAGATTGGTCATTTGATTCGCAATTTCAATATGATGACTGCTCAAATTAAGTCATTAATCAACGATGTATACAAGCTAGAAATTCAGCAACGAAGCCAAGAGACTGAGCGCATCCGGGCTGAACTTAATTTGCTGCAAAGTCAGATGAACCCTCATTTTTTATTCAATACGTTGAATGCACTCCTTGTGGTTAGTACCAAAAATAATTATGTGGAGGTCAAGGATATTATTAAGGATCTGTCCAAGCTGCTTCGTCGTCTACTGAATTGGAAGGACGATGTGGTCACGCTGGAGGAGGAAATGAGCTTTACAATCATGTACTTGGGGATTGAGAAATTTCGTTTCCGGGATAAATTTGAATACTACATTGATATCAGTGATGAGGCAAAACTTTATAAAATACCGAAAATGAGTATACAACAACTGGCAGAGAACGCTTGTAAACACGGTATACAAGCGATAGAAGGACTTGGCTGTGTGAAGATCCGAGCGGAGATTGTAAGTGACCATCTTCGTGTCGTTGTATTCGACAATGGCAGGGGTATGGACAAAGACCGGCTGCAAGAAGTTCTATATCATATGCGGAGTGAGGAAGAGAGCGGAGGCTACAATATTGGGCTGCGTAATGTATATCGTCGCCTCGAATTGTACTATGACGATAAAGTGAAATTTAATCTGGTAAGCAGGATCGGAGAAGGGACCGAGGTGTCCTTTGAAATTCCATTGCAGCTGCTGGAACGTCAGTTAGAAAAAGGGGGCTTGGACGATGGAATTTAAAGTGCTGCTAATTGACGATGAGCCTTTGGCTCTTGAGGGCCTGCAGTTATTAATTCCATGGGAAAATCTTGGCTTCGAGGTGTGTGGAGTCTGCACAAATGGAGCCGAAGGTTTGAAGCAATTGGAGGAGCTGAGGCCAGATCTTGTCATGGTCGATATACACATGCCCGTTATGGATGGCCTGGAGATGATTGAGGAATGGAGACGCAGAGGTCATCAGTCAACCAAATTCATCATTCTTACAGGCTACAGCGATTTTTATTATGCTCGAAAGGCGCTAAAATACAGAGTTTCCCATTATTTACTAAAACCGCTTGATGAGGAACAGGCGGAGCAGGAGATCCGTCAAATGGGACAAGAACTGATGAAGGAGCAGAAGCAGAACTATATTGGCCAGGTCGCTCGGAGAGAGAAGGAGCATTTGATGTTGAAGAAAGCGCTGATAGGTGAAGATTTATCTTCTGAGGAAACTTCTTTGCTCGAGTCTCTATCACAGTCTTCAGATCTATGGAATGTATGTCTGGTTCAAGGGTCTTGGGAAGATTATGCGCGGTGGAGCAATATTGCTGAGGAGTGCTTGAACGGATCTAAAGCCATGTATATGATTCGCTTGCAGTATAATCTGGTTTCCATCGTATATGAGGATGTTGACCTTAAAGTCCTGGTTACAGGAGACACTGTTCAAAAGCGATTGGAGGAACTGGCTCGCCGTCTGGCGGGCTTTCGTGTATTTATGGCGATGGGAGAAGCCGAATCCTCTCTCACTCGTATCAGCCATTCCCGAGCTGCAGCAGAGAAAGCACTTCTGCATGCTTTTTATGAAGCGGATAAGACCTTAATTATGGATTATAAGGAGCTCAAGGATGTTGCATTTCAATGGCATTACGATCAGGTGCAGCTACTGGAAAAAATACTTCGAGCGTTTCAGCTTATTGATCATTCCGCTTACCAGTCCGTTGTGGTGCTTATTGAACAATCTTTTCGCAAGCTGCGGGTTCACCCGGACGAGGCCCGTAAATTTGTAATATACGTGCTTCATGAAATTCGAGCATACATGGGGGTTCAACTAGGAGAGGATGCAGAATCCTCTTCCAGCCTTCTGTTCGACATTCCGAATCTAGATGAAGTTCTGCTGACCTTCAACGATTTGATTGTAATGCTTCAATCGTGCGGAAGAGTCTGCTTCGAGCTTTTACTTAAGGAGAACGCGTACGAAGCACAAGGAATCGTACAAGATATTAATGATTATATACATGCGCATTACCGAGAGGGATTAACGATTAAGAAGCTGGCGGAACATTTCTTTATGCATCCTGCCTATTTAGGCCAATTACTGATACGTAAAAATGGAATCGGGTTTAATGAACTGCTTCATAATCTTCGAATTAAGGAAGCTTGCCGGCTGCTACAGACGAATCAGTATAAAAATAGCGAGGTCTCGGAAAAGGTTGGTTACTCCAGCTATCATCATTTTCTAAAGCATTTCGAGAAACGACTGGGTACGTCTCCTAATGAATATAAGAAAAACATCTCCAATGAGCTTCATTAAAACTTACACCAGAAGACCTGAGCTTTTCTCGGAAATAGCTTTAATTCGAATATAGTTTCTTAATAGCGATAATTTTATAATGAAATTGTTCAATTGAAAGGGCTTACATTAAGGCAGGATCAAACTTTGGAGGTGCTTTATGGGGGACAGTAAAAAGAGATTTTTCCGCGCAGGAGCAACATTGTTGCTGTCATTGAGCGTTGTGCTGGCCGGATGTTCTGGCGGTGCAAACGAATCAGAGAGCGGAGAGGAAGGCAGTGAGGTGGGGCCCGACAATCCGATAGAAATCTCGGTATTTCTGAACGAGGCGGGGCAGCAGCCAACCGCTGATAACAAGATCTATAAGAAAATGAAGGAAGAGCTGGGCGTATCATTCAAATTTGAATTTTTGGCTGGTGATAAGAACCAAAAGCTCGGCGTTATGATTGCTGGTGGAGATTATCCAGATCTGATCTCTGCGGATACCAAGCTTACAGCGGCAGGTTCTGTTATTCCGCTTGAAGATCTGATTGAGGAACACGCACCTAATTTGAAAAAGCATTACGAAAAGTACTGGAATCAAATGAAGGATCCAAATGACGGACATATCTACTACCTGCCTAACTACGGTGCATACAACGGTGAAGTGGCGGACACCTACTACAGCGGACCAGCCTTTTGGATTCAAAAAGCGGTTCTGAAGGAATTTGGTTATCCTACTCCGAAAACGCTGGAAGAATATTTTGATTTGATCGCAAAATACAAAGAGAAATATCCGACCATTGATGGCCAGCCGACAATCGGTTTTGAGGTTCTCAACTATGATTGGAAGAACTGGGGCTTGCTGAATCCGCCGCAGCATCTAATCGGTCATCCGAACGATGGCGGTGTGGTAGTAAAAGACGGTAAAGCAGAGATTTTTGCTGACAAGGATTATGCCAAAGACTACTATCAGAAGCTAAATGAAATCAATGCACAAGGCTTGCTTGATAAGGAAGCGTTTGCGCAGAACTATGATCAGTATATGGCCAAACTGTCCAGCGGAGCTGTACTTGGTATGTTTGATCAACACTGGAACTTTGGCAGCGCAGAAGATTCACTTATCACGCAAGGCAAAATTGAGCGTACTTATGTGGGCTTCCCGCTGGTTTATGATAGCAGTATAAAAGACTATTATCGTGACCGCGCAGCTCTAAACCTCAATAATGGTTTTGGTATTACAGTGAGTGCCAAAGACCCTGTCAAAATTATCAAAGTGCTCGATAAGCTTATGGAAGAAGAATGGCAAAAAACACTTACATGGGGTATCGAGGGCGAGGACTATTACGTCAATGATGATGGACGCTTTATGAAGACGCAGGAACAGCGTGACAACGCAGCTGATGCTACATGGAAACTGGCCAATAAAGCAGACGCATTCTATGCAACTGCACCAAAGATGGAAGGATACTTCAGCGATGGTAACGCAACCTCGGCAAGTAATCAGCCAGAAGAATATCAAGCCAGTCTGAGACCGTTTGACAAGGAAGTTTTAGATGCTTACGGATTCAACAGCTATGTAGATTTCTTCAGTGATCCGCCAGAGAATCCAATTTATTACCCGGCATGGTCTGTTGACCTTGTTGAAGGTTCTCCAGCTAAAATTGCGAACACAAAGCTGAATGAATTGTCTACCAAATATTTGCCAAGAGCGATTTTGGCTGCCAATACATCAGAATTTGATAATGTTTGGAATGAATACGTTTCCGAGATACAGAAGCTCGATATCAAGACATATGAAGACCGCATCAATGAAGTGTTGAAATGGAGAATTGAGAACTGGTCAGTGAAGTAAACGAAATATCGTCAGGAAGGAAGTTATTCTTCCTTCCTGATTTTGTTAGGAAATACGGTTATAAGCCGTTGTTGAAATCATAGTAGATAAATTGTCCTTTCATTCTTCGATCAATTATAAAGATGGGTAGGGAGCTTGATATTATGGAGGAAATTGTAGTGGGAACCGATCCGCACAACCCGAAGAAAAAACGGAAGATTAGGAAAATGACCTGGCAGAACATTAAAGCACAGAGACAGCTAATATGGATGTCTGTTCCTCTGCTTGCTTACATTATCACCTTTGCTTATGTGCCGATTTGGGGCTGGACGATGGCTTTTCAGGATTATAAGCCTGCTAGAAGCTTTTCACAGCAAACCTGGGTAGGGTTTAAGCACTTTGAGTTTTTGTTTACAGATGATAATTTCTTGCGTGTGCTTCGAAATACGCTAGCCATGAGTATTATCAACCTAATTTTAGGCTTTGTTACTGCGATTATTCTGGCACTTCTTCTTAATGAGATCAAAAAGGTCATGTGGAAGCGAACAGTACAGACGATTTCTTATTTGCCCCATTTCCTATCATGGATCATTGTTACGGGCATTGTGGCTACATCGCTCGCTTCTGATGGCATTGTCAACGATATATTAATGAAGCTGAACTTAATTAATGAGCCCATACTATGGCTGACGGAAGGAAAGTATTTCTGGGGCGTCGTTGCGGGTTCACATATCTGGAAAGAAGTCGGTTGGAACACAATTATCTATTTGGCAGCTATCGCATCCATTGATCCGGCGTTGTATGAAGCATCCGATATTGATGGAGCAAATCGCTACCAAAAAATGTGGAATATCACTTTGCCGGGTATTAAGCCTACGATCGTCATTCTGTTAATTATGCAAACGGGTCATATTCTTGAAGCAGGATTTGAGGTTCAATACCTGTTAGGTAATGGATTGGTTGTAGACTGGTCTGAAACGATCGACATCTTTGTACTTAAATACGGCATTGCACAAGGCAACTACTCATTAGCGACTGCTGGAGGAATATTTAAGACCGTAGTCAGCATTACAATCCTGCTCTTAGCGAATTGGACCGCCAAGCGGCTTGGGGAAGAGAGGCTGTTATAATCATGAAAAAAACACCATTGTCTGGTTCAGGAAATACGATACCTCTTTCTGTCCGTCGTCCGGGCAGCAGGGGAATCGAACCGCTTTTGTTCAATACTTTCAATACTATCTTTATGATTATGCTGGTTATGGTTACATTGTACCCATTCCTGAACACGGTTGTCGTTTCATTTAATGCAGGGAACGACACAATTCGCGGTGGTCTATATTTATGGCCTCGTGAATTCACGCTGCAGAACTACAAAGCTGTGTTTGCATCAGGTACAATCTACAATGCTTTTCTTATTTCAGTTGCTCGTACGGTTCTTTCAACTGTGCTTAATATTTTCTTAACCTCTATGCTGGCTTACACGCTGAGTCGCCGTGAGTATGTTTTCCGTAAATCAATTACGACCATCTTTGTTCTGACCATGTACTTCAATGCAGGGCTCATCCCAGGCTACTTCCTGATTAAGGACCTGAACTTGATTAATTCCTTCTGGGTGTATGTCTTGCCTTCAATGATCAGTGCGTTCAACTTGATCGTTATCCGTACTTATATATACACCATCCCTGAAAGTTTGATTGAATCAGCGAAAATAGATGGTGCGGGAGACTTTAAGATTTTCTGGAGAATTATATTCCCATTGTGTAAACCGGTTCTCGCAACCATTGCACTCTTCGTCGCAGTTGGTGCTTGGAACTCCTGGTTTGATGCTTTTCTCTATACTTCTTCCGTTCAAGAGCTGAGCACACTCCAATATGAGTTAATGAAGCTGTTATCCTCAAGTATGAATGCTAACAGTAATCCTTCAGTAGCCAATGGTATAGGGATGGAGCATGCAACCCAGGTAACGCCGATTTCGATTCGCGCTGCAATTACGATTGTTGCTTCGGTGCCGATCTTGTTCGTATATCCGTTCATGCAAAAACACTTTGTCGTTGGACTAAATGTCGGGAGCGTGAAAGAATAAATGCCACAACTTCAATCACAAACAATCCGCTACGCAAATCCGATCCTTCCCGGTTTTTATCCGGATCCAAGTATCGTGAAGGCGGAAGATTATTTTTATCTTGTGTGTAGTTCGTTCGAGTATTTCCCCGGAGTGCCGATTTTTCGAAGCCGGGATCTAATCCATTGGGAGCAAATCGGTAACGTTCTTGATCGAGTCAGCCAGCTTGATTTGACCGATCAAAAGAGCTCGGACGGAATCTATGCCCCTGCAATTCGTTACAACAAAGGCACATTTTATATGATTACGACAGATGTAAGAGGTATCGGTAATTTCTACGTTACGGCTAAGAACCCAGCCGGACCGTGGTCTGATCCAATCCGTATTCCTTATGGCGGTATTGATCCATCCTTGTTTTTTGATGATGATGGCAAAGTATATGTTACAGCCCAGCAAGGAGCGGATTACGATTCTCACGCCATTCAGTACGAGATCAATATTGAGACCGGAGAAGCACTTTCCTCACCTCAAGTTGTTTGGCATGGGGATGGTGGACCATGGACTGAAGGGCCGCATCTGTACAAAATTAATGGAAAGTATTATATGATGTCTGCATCTGGCGGAACGGCTAAGGAGCACCGTGAAATCATTGGCAGAAGCGATCATCCTTATGGTCCGTTCGAACGCTATCCTGAGCCCATTCTAACCCACCGCAATCTGGATCATCCCATCCAGTATCTAGGACATGCCGACCTAGTGGAGGATCATCATGGCGACTGGTGGGCGGTATTCCTTGGTGTTCGATTGACCGAAGACGGATACAGTGTGCTCGGACGGGAAACGTTTCTTGCACCGGTCATTTGGAATGATGGCTGGCCGCACATTGATAACAATGAAGGAACGGTAAGTCTCGATATGGTCGTTCAACGCTTGCCGATGACTGAGCCTTCGAAACTGGAGATCCAATCAGCGATCACGCAGGGCCGGGATGACTTTGATGAAGAGCTGGGGTCACATTGGATGTCCGTGCGCAACCCGTCAGAAGGAACCTGTTCTCTTTCGGAAAAGCCTGGTTTTCTTACTCTCCATGGCCAAGAGGCAAGTCTCAGTGATGTTGGACAGATTACTTTTGTCGGGCGAAGACAGCAGCATCTTCAGGCCACATTCAAAGCTTCGATGTCGTTCATTCCGGCTGCCGATGGTGAAGAGGCAGGTCTGTGTATCCGTCGGGATGAGGATGCGCATTATGAACTCGGCATTAGACAGTCGGAAGGTCGCAGAATGATTTTTGCCCGACTGACGGTACGTGGAGAGTCACAATTCGTGCATGAGAGCGAGACGGAAGTGGAGGAGCTAGTACTCCAAATCAAGTCAACAGAAACGGGATACCAGCTATCTTGCTCGGCAGACGGAATGAACTGGATGGACTTGGGTGCTGGCTCTGCTCGTGCAATATCTCCAGAAGACTTTGTGCATAAGATGTGCTTCACTGGCGCAGTAGTCGGGTTATATGCCACTGGTAATGGTCAGGTAAGCCGCACCCCTGCATATTTTGACTGGTTCGAGTATGTGATCTAGCACTTAGGCGTTAGTACAGGTAAGCTGGGATGGTGAATTCATTCAGCAATATACGGAGGGGAATCATGGACACTTATCGAGAAGAGGTACCATTAAAGACACTGTACAAGGATGCTTTCCACATTGGAGCTGCAGTGAATCCGAGAACAATCGAGAGCCAGCGTTCATTACTGAAATACCACTTTAACAGCTTAACGGCAGAGAATGAAATGAAATTCTCTAGTGTGCATCCTCAGGAGGATCTGTACACGTTCGAGAATGCAGACATCATAGCGGCATTCGCGAGAGAACAGAACATGGCGCTCCGCGGCCATACATTAGTCTGGCATAACCAGACACCAAATTGGCTGTTCGAGAATGAATCAGGTGGTCTGGTAGAGAGTGATGTGTTGATGGAAAGACTTCGCTCTCACATTCAGACTGTAGTTGGCAGGTATAAGGACGTCATTTACGGTTGGGATGTCGTTAACGAAGTGATATCTGATGATGAGAAGGATGAGAGCGCATATCTGCGGTCTTCCAGATGGCTCGATATCGCTGGAGAGAGCTTCATTGCCAAAGCGTTCGAATTCGCTCATGAAGCAGATCCAAAAGCCCTGTTATTCTACAACGACTATAACGAGTCCAATCCGCATAAGCGGGAACGCATCTATCGACTCGTTCGTTCGCTGCTGGATCAAGGGGTGCCGATTCATGGGATCGGTTTGCAGGCACATTGGAATTTGTACGCCCCGTCTCTGGACGATATCCGTTCCGCAATTGAACGGTATGCACAGCTCGGGCTGCAGCTTCAGCTTACTGAACTCGATGTGTCTGTATTTCGCTTCGAAGACAGACGTACGGATCTGGTTCATCCAACGAAGGACATGTTAGAGCTGCAGGCAGAGAGATACGAATCCATTTTCCGTCTGCTTCATGAATATCGCGAACACATCAGTGCCGTCACATTTTGGGGGGCAGCTGATAATTATACCTGGCTGGATGATTTCCCTGTCCCGGGACGGAAAAACTGGCCGTTCTTGTTTGATGAGAAGCAGCGCCCCAAAGAAGCCTATCAGCGTGTTGCGGGAATAGCTGCGCCCACGAACTGATGAAGAAATAAGTAACGCATCATTGAAAAGTATAACCTTCTCTGCCTTGGCGATACGTGCAGAGAAGGTTATTGTTTATTGCAGCACTTGTAGTTGGTCAACGTCAAGTGGATTTCTAAATTAGAATAAAATGAGGTGTTATGAAAGTATGTATTCGAATCCAATTATATGGGCTGACTACCCTGATCCTGACGTAATTCGCGTAGAAGATACGTATTACATGGTAAGTACAACCATGCATATGATGCCGGGCTGTGTCATCCTTCGATCGTATGACCTGATCCATTGGGAGATAGCAACCTATGTATATGACGAACTGGACAGCACTCCCGCACAGCAGCTCCAGAACGGTCAACATATTTATGGCAAAGGCATGTGGGCCGCATCCCTCAGGTATCATCAAGGAAAGTTCTACGTCATCTTTGTCGCTAATGATACGCGAAAGACATATTTGTACACCTCTACATCCATATTGGGCCCATGGAAGAAGCAATATGTGGATGGTTTTTATCATGACTGCTCCTTGTTTTTTGACGAAGATGACCGGATTTATCTTGTGCACGGCAATGCCGAGATCTATCTGACCGAATTAAATGCTGATCTGAGAGGACCTAAGCCAGACGGGATACAGCGCCTCATTGTAAAAGAAAAGCAGCCTTATCACCTCGGTTATGAAGGGGCTCATTTTTATAAGATCAATGGGAAATATTACGTGTTTTTAATTCACATAACGAAGGCGACGGGACGGAGGACACAGGCCTATTATATGGCAGACTCTCTGGAAGGAAGCTTTTCTGGTGGAGACGTATTCAATGATGATATGGGGTACTTCAATTCCGGTATAGCACAAGGAGGGATCGTAGATTCACCAGATGGTGACTGGTATTCGATGCTGTTTCAGGATCATGGAGCTGTTGGCCGCATCCCTGTATTGGTCCCACTTCGTTTTAATAACGGTGTTCCAGAGTTTGAGAACGAAGCACCGAAGCTAATAGATATCCAGAGCACCAGACCAGAGCATTGTTACAAGCCTCTGATAGGAAGCGATTCATTCCATTATGTTACTGGTGAGGATGAGAGAATACGACTTCGTGATTTTTGGCAATGGAATCATACGCCTAATGAGAACCTCTGGTCTGTAACGGACACACCGGGAGTTTATCGGGTCTGGACTGGCCAGATCAGTCCGAATCTGACATTTGCCGTAAATACGCTGACCCAGCGTTCAATGGGGCCTGCTTGTGAAGCAGCCGTCACGCTTGATGGGAGCGGTCTGAATAACGGGGATTACGCTGGGATATGCTTCCTGATCGGTACATACGGTATGATCGCCCTTACGAAGAAGGAAGACCAATTTTACTTGGTCATGCATGCTAGAAGCAGTGAGGACTCAAGTATATTCGGCAATTTGATTGATCAGAATCCTGCCACGGAGTATGCGCGTATTCCAGTAGCTGATCCAGTGGTTGCATTAAAAGCCTACGGTCATTTTGTAGATAATCAAGACGAATGCTCTTTTGCCTATTTGGATGGGACGGAGTGGAGAAGCTTAGGCATCACCCACAAAATGATTTACAAGCTGGATCATTTTATGGGTTGCCGGATTGGTTTGTTTATCTATTCAACAGAGGTAATTGGAGGCAGAGCAGACTTTTCAAATTTTGAATACAGCGTAATCATGCCATAAGTTCATGAGAGCAGGATTCTATCCTGAATGATGATTTGGGTCGTACTCAATAGGTGTAAGTTGTTGTACAATGTAGATGATGCAGCATAGTGAAATGGTCATTCCGACAGAATTTGGGGGGAATGTCGTCTTGAATAGGAGATGGAAGGATATAGCTGGAAGAATCTTCATTCTCTTTTTGGTTCTGTGCATTCCAGCAAATCACAACGGGAGGAGTATAGAACAACACAGATCACAGTCAGATGTACCGGAAATTCTAGAATCTGATGGATTAGAAAAGTACGCTCCTCCCATCGAGGTTTCATTTGTTAGAGAAATGGAAGATGAACTTCAACAAATGATTAGTGAGCTGCCTGGTGAGACATTGCTGGATAATCGCTGGACTCGTTTGTACAAGGAAGAATTAGGGATTCAGATTCGCTATGACTGGATTGCAAGCGGAGATGTATACAATCAGAAGCTGGGGGTCTCCCTCGCCTCTGGGCGTTTCCCGGACGTAGTCAAAGTCAATCCTTATCAGCTTAGGCAATTAAGCAACGCCGATTTGATTGAAGACTTGACTGAAGTGTATCAGAGGTATGCTTCTCCGCTTACAAAAGATATATTGGAAGCCGAAGGAAGTGGAGCATTAAACGCTGCCACCATTGACGGTAAACTTATGGCGATTCCAGAATCATCTTCATCCATTGAAACTGCGCAATACTTGTGGATTAGAACGGACTGGCTAAATCGTTTAGGCTTGCAGCCACCTGAAACCATGGAAGACGTACTCCAAATATCGAAAGCGTTTACAGAACTTGATCCCGACGAAAATGGTGAGCAGGATACTTATGGATTGGCGCTGACGAATCATTTATGGGATCCCGTCATGGGGGCTGAGGGCTTCATAGCCGGATACGGGGCTTATCCAAATATATGGATTAAAGATTCACAAGGCAATCTTGTTTATGGCGGGATACAACCGGAAGTTCGCGAAGCTCTATTAGCATTGCAGACTATGTATCTTGAAGGTCAACTGGATCCGGATTTCGGATACAAAAATGGAAGCAAGGAGCTGCGTCTGATTGAGGATGGCAAAATCGGCATGCTCTATGGGGAACAATGGACTTCTTTTATGCTTCAGAGCAGCCGGAGTACAGATACAAGTGCTGAATGGCAGGCTTATCCCATAGTAGCGGAATCCGGAAGAAGCCTCTTCGTTCCGCTTCGATCTAATACAGGGCAATACTTTGCCGTAAGAAAAGGATTCTCTAATCCAGAAGCGGTAGTGAAGATGATGAATCTTCATCTCGACACGAATTGGGGCGAACATGCAGAGTATGAGACCTACTACAACGATGATTCCCGAGCGGTATGGAAGTTATCTCCTGTAACTCCATTCCCCGGAAACAAAAATATCGATGCATACAAGCAAATTCGTGATGCCAGAATTACAGGAGATTTCACAGGCCTAAAGGATGAAGCTCTTGTAATTCACAAGCGAATCGCTGCCTACGATTCGAAGGGTGTAGATAGCGGCTGGGGATGGAAACAAACTTACGGGCCTTCCGGTGCTTTTAGCATAGCAGATTCGTACGAGAAGAACGATCAACTGCTGTATGATCAGTTCACAGGCGGAGTGACAGATACGATGGTTGATCGGCAGATCATACTCCGTGACCTTCAGCTTGAGGCCTATATGAACATCATTCTCGGAAGGCCTATAGAAGAGTTTGATCGGTTTGTAGAGAACTGGCTCCAATTGGGGGGAGATCAGATCTCGGCGGAAGTTAACTCATGGTTCAGAACCCATGTGACTCAGGAGCATTAAGCATAATTGATATCATATTCTTACGAAGAAATATTCCTACAATTTTGCATTGGATGTGAATGCATTGAAAATACCTGCTGAATCAAGGTTTAGCAGTATATTCACACGATTAGTCATCACTTACCTGGCTTTCGTACTCCCACTTATTCTTCTAGGCGTGTACCTGTATAACTGGAGCTATGATAATGCTAGCCAGGAAATATCCTTATCCGCAGAAAGAGGATTAAACCAGTATGTCGTCGAGTTGAAGAGGGAAATGGAATGGATCGAGCTCCAGCAATTTAATATTGCTGAAGATCGTAAACTTAATACGCTCGCGATTCTATGGGATATAATGGATCAGGTGGAACGACGTGACACGTTGAATTACTTAACGGAACGACTGGCGGCTTTTAAGAACAGCAGTGCTTACATCAAAAATGTTAATATTCATATCCCTGCAGTCGGTAAGAGCATCTCATCCACTATGGGAGTCGATGAATTCAATGAGAGTTCGTATAAATACTTCAGTTCAGGCAAGCAGGGAAAAGGTACACGATTTACCATAAAAGATAACACGATGAATTTAAGTGCCGTTCGGTTATCAGGTATGAAAAGTGAACCAGCGCTGTTTGTGATACAAGTGGAGCTGGATACAGAGCAGTTTCAGAACGAACTATCTAGGCTTAATTTGTACCCAGAGAGCGTTACATTTCTAGTTGAGGACATAACGGGACATGCCATTACAGATAAGCAGCCAAACAGCGATGTGATTCTTTCAAATTACCGAGAGCATCGTGCCAAGGCCTCAGCTGACGATGATTGGATGAAAGTGGATGGAAATAGGTATAAAGTTACTCAGTTCCATTTGGAGTCTCTCGGCCTGTCCGTGGCTTCGTATATACCGGAAGAAATTGTAACCAGACCCCTAAGCAAGTTCTATCATTGGGCCTGGTTGTTTGCAATAACGTCAATCGTTGCGATCACAGCCTTTCTCTATTCAAGCTACAAGCTAATACACATCCCTTTGCTTCTTTTGGTCAAAAGATTTAAAAAAATGGAGGCAGGTGTGCTTGATATTCCTATCGTACACCATCGTAAAGACGAGTTCGGCTTCCTCTACTCCCGATTCAATCAGATGATAGAAAATCTCCAATTGTTAATTGACCGGGATTTTAAAAAAACAATGATGATGCAGCGTGCGGAGTTAAAACAGCTTCAATCGCAAATCAATCCTCATTTTTTATACAATAGCTTCTTTATCCTTAATTCGCTCGCAAGAACAGGGGAAACAGAGCGTATTGAAGAGTTTACTAACATGCTTGGGGAATATTTCAGATTCATTACCCGGAACGGAACAGACCATGTTAGGTTGAAAGAAGAAGTTGAGCATTCAAGAATATATACCGAAATCCAGCAGTTGAGATTTTCCAGGCGGATTGAGGTTGATTTTGGACCCTTACCGCTTGAGATGGAACATATGCAGGTGCCGAGGCTTATCATACAGCCCATTATTGAAAACGCCTATGAGCACAGTCTTGAAAAGAAAACGACCATGGGTCTTCTTATCGTTCACTTTAACCTCAAAGATGAATATGCCGAGATTACGGTGGAAGACAACGGGAGTGAAATGGATGATGGCCATATTCATAGTCTCCAAGAGCGATTAGAACAAGACGATGGCTCAGAGGAAATGACCGGATTAATGAATATCCATAGACGATTAGTACTCACATATGGAAAAGGATGCGGCCTATTCCTAGCAAAAGGTGAGCAGCAGGGATTGAAAGTCACAATTCGAATCCGAGCGAAGGAAGGGGTTAACGGATGTATCGACTTTTAATTGTGGATGACGAGGAAATTATCACCGATAGTCTTTATGAAACCTTTGCCAGGCTTATGCCAGACCAGCTTGACGTATGCAAGGCCTATTCTGCAGTGGAGGCTTTGAATTGGATGCAGCGTACTCGAATCGATATCATTTTGACGGACATCCGAATGCCGGGTATGAGTGGTCTTGAGCTTACAGAACAAATTCAGAACTATTGGCCGACATGCCGGGTCATTTTTCTGACAGGACATAGTGATTTTGATTATGCCTATCGAGCCCTGCAGCTACCCAATGTACGTTACTTGCTCAAAACGGAAGGATATAACAAGGTGATGTCTGTTGTTGAAGAAGTGTTGGAAGAGATTCGTCGGAGTTACAGTATGCTAGACTTGGTTAAACAAACACGCGAAGTTACCTCTCAACTTGCAGTGATCCGGCAGGAGGAATTTGTACGCAGGCTTCTTCAGGATAGCACCGCTGTTACATGTACTTCAAACGATTTGCAAGATGAATTGAACAAGCGAAACCTTGATTTGCAGGCTGCCAGACCAATTTATATGGTCTTGGGTCGATTAAACGCCCCGCTTGAAACGAGTTCTGATCTGGAACGAGTTCAAGAATCAGTGCGGATCATTGGATCCTCGTTCATGCAAGAGCATGCGGTGAACGCTAGTGTTACAGACCATTATGGTGATATGATCTGGCTGCTTCAGACGAAACGTGAAGACGGGACGGCGGACAATGCCTTAGTAAAATTCCTTGAGGGTACACTGGAGCTGGTGCAGAATGCATGCATGGCTTCACTTGGCGTATCCATCGCATTTACATTAAGCGGGCGAAGTTGCCGTTTTTCTGAGATCACTAGACAGTATGAACGCTTAAGATTGCTTCAATGGATGAATACAGGCGATAACATATCCATGGTGCTAACAGACAATCACACAGCTCCTTCAACTGGATTCACAAAAGAACCTCTGCGGATATCAAGCAAGATTGAGCTTATGTCTGGATATTTGGAAACGGGACGTATCCAGCCATTCTATGACATGTTTGAGGAGCTTGCAGGAGAATTGCTGCAGCACGATATTACGATGGAGCGAGCCATGGAAACTTACTATAATCTAGCGCTGCTATTACACTCGACGATCCATCGGTGGGGAATTCAACAGAATATTGAAGATCAACGAAGCTTACTTCATTTAGGAGAGTTTACCAGTAGGAAAGATGCATTGCAATACTTGTATCATGCAGCTGAAGAATTGGTTCACTTCAAGAGATCGAATGAACAGGAAGGTTCAAATGTTGCGATCCGTTCCTTGTGCAGTTACATTGAGGAGAATCTTGAAAAAGACCTCTCGCTTGTGAGACTGGCTGAGCTTCATCATTTTAACCCATCCTACTTGTCACGGTTGTTTAAGCAAGAGAAGGGGACAAACTTGTCTGAGTTTATTGACGACTGCCGAATTAGAAGAGCGAAGGAACTGCTTCAGAATACGGATCTTATGATACGTGAAATTGCGATAAGAGTGGGTTATGAGGCAGCTCATTCTTTTACACGCCTCTTCAAGAAACTAACGGGCATGACCCCTCAGGAGTATCGTGAATCACTGTTAATACGCTAGATAAGGTTAGTTGAATACCGAGAGCAGCATACATTAATTAATAAAACCACGGGGGCAACCCTGTGGTTTTTTTTGATGACGCGGGAGTCCTATAGGAAAGGAGAATTGATTCTAGGCGGTGTGGATCGTTTGTCTTCTATAGGCATTGGGACTTGATCCGGTATACGCTTTAAACTTTTTATAAAACCAATCGAGATCTTTGTAACCTACCTCTAAGGCAATTTCATAATTTCGCAGACGGGTAGATGACAAGAGGAGCTTTGCCTTCTCCATTCGCTGCTGCAGCATGTAATCATTGAAAGACATCTTTTCCTCCAGCTTGAACTTTTGTCCAAGGTATGCACAGTTGAAATGCAGCATGTCGGAGATTTTCTTCAACGTGATGTCATCACATAAATGTTCCCTCACATAGCTCTTGACGACATGTATCACATGACAAGAATCCATTCGCTTGCCTCTCATATCCATAGGGTGAAGAAGAGGTGATGTATTTATTGCATACTCTGTATCCAGCTTGGTTTTAAGCCCATGCAAACTGTGAAGCAGAGAAGTGAGACTGACGGGAAAAGGGAGATAATCATTCACCTGGTAAGTTAATGCTTTACGTACAAGTCTAAAGTGATCCCTTCCACCGATCAGGAGGATCGGAATTTGACTGATCTTGCGTATGTTATGGCATAACCATAAACCAGCGGTGTCACAACGCTCTGTATGCACGACAATGACAGAATAATTTTTCTTCGTTATTGCAGCTAGGGCAGCAGAAGAGGAGAATACACAATCTCTGATTGTATAGTGGAATTGGCTGTGGTGTAGAAGTTGTTCCAGCTCTTTGTACAAATAACGGCTGTAATCCACAAGTAGAATTTGATGCACGAAGCAATACCTCACTTTCTCTTGAATTAGGTATCCATGGATCAACTGAAATATAGCTTAAAACTATTATGTTAATTAAAGAAAGCGCATACAATATGCTTATTTTTGTTGAATAAGCATTTCTTTACCAATTGGAAATTCATTCCTCCCGCTGTTCCGGGTTTAGGACACCTATCTATAATCTGCCAGGATAAACATCTGTATTTCGTCAGGTTGTTTGCGCTTTCATTTAAGAGATAAACTTGAGAGCAAATGATAACAGGGGGAAGACGATGAGAAGAAAAAACTTGCTTAAGTTAATGATTTTGGTATTTGCGGTTATGCTGCTGATTACAGCATGCAGCCCTGCTCCCAGCGCGCAGCCAGAACCGGAGACGAAGACGACTCAAGAAGAACAATCTCCACCTGCAGAACAAACACCTACCGAAGAGGAATCAAAGAACGAAACGTCGACACCAGAGATGGATTTTGACTTGGGGGGAAGGACAATTAAAGTCGTTGCCTGGTGGGATATGCAAATCCCAGATAACAACCCAGATAACATTCAACGGATTGAGAATTTGGAAGCATTAAAGAAGAAGCATAACTTCGAAATTGAATATATTTCGATTGATTTCGGGGAGTATCAAGAGAAAGTGGTCGCTTCACTGATGGCAGGGGAACCGCTCGGCGATATTGTAAGACTGGGCAAAGACTACGCTATACCGGCTTTGACCAAGCAGGATCTGCTGTGGCCGGTGGATGAGTATATCAAAAATGACAAGGTATTTAATCAGAAAACCACTAAGGAGTACATGCAATATGAAGGCAAGGGGTATGGATTTACCGAGGATAAGTCCTCCTTCATCAATGGGATATTCTATAACCGTACATTAATGCAGGAGCTCGGCTTAAAGCCTTTGCAAGAATATGTGGATACAGATGAATGGAACTGGGATACGTTTATCGACGTAGCCAAGCAAGCAAATCAAGATCGAAATAACGATGGCAAGCTCGATACCTGGGGATTGGCACAAACGGGCCTGCTCGAACCGATCCTGTATTCCAATGAAGCTTCTCTGACAAAAGAGGATAAACAGAACCTGGAAGATCCTAAGACGAAAGAGGCATTGAATTTCCTCTCCAAATTGGCAACAGAGAAGGTCGGCAGAGCTTCTGAAGGCGGTGACTGGACAGAGCCCGCCACATTCTTCCGCCAAGGTAATACGCTCATGTATGCAGGTGCCATGTATGAGGTTGAAGGTATTATGACAGATATGCAAGATTATGACATCGGCTTTCTGCCGTTTCCAAAAGGACCTAGCGCTTCGGCCTATCATTCAGGTGAATCACGTTATCAAGCTCTGACCATTCCGAAATCTGTGGAGAATCCGGAACAGTTGATGTACATCTGGGAGAAAATTAATGAAATTGATTCCATTTATGAATACCCTGAACAATCCACACTGGAGACCTATCTGATCGATGAAGCCGATATCAATAATGCGAGAATGGTGGCAGAGGGCATGTTGGTTCTTGACCACAACACCTTCCCATCCTTACCATATTGGGATTTTGATGCAGAGCTCAAAGAGGGTGTGTCCGTATCAACCCTGATTGAGAAATACAAGGCACCTTTCCAGGCCGCAATTGATGAGGTATACAAATAACACGCAGTAAGGAAAGGGGATACATTGGAACATGCGGTCACGTAAGAATAAGGGACTCATCGTGGTACTTGTCCTGGCCCTGGCGCTCTCCATATGGACCCTATATCCATCGCAGGATCGCAGGCCGGGAACGCTACATGCGCTTGAGGATTTTGAAGCGGTATCGGGCAGCGAGGATGAACACAGCTATGAGCATTATCTGACTACCCATGCCAACACGGCCCGACCTGATGAAATGGTTCGCATTGAAGGCGAATCGTATGCTCAGAGTGATGGCGGGGAGTTCGAGGTCGTACAAGGTTATGCCGGCTTGGAGGGCAGCGCCGTAATTACGCCAGAAAGAGGAACCCTTCGCTGGGATGTTCCAGTTCAGGTAAGTGGTCTGTATCACATCCGCATTCATTATTATCCTGTTGAAGGTAAGAGCTCGGGGATCGAACGCAGGCTTGAGATAAACGGAGAAATTCCTTTCAGGGGAGCTGACGCTCTCCTGTTTGACAGAGTATGGGGAAATCGGGAAGAAAACATACGCCAGGATGATCGCGGAAACGATCTCAAACCGAGACAAGTGGAACAGCCTGAATGGCAGCTTGCTTCCTTCAAGGATAGTGCAGGCTACTTCGAGGAGCCATATCAATTTTATTTTGAGAAGGGCAGCCAGCAGTTATCACTTACTTCGTTAAGAGAAAACATGGCCATTGATTATATTGAATTGTACCAGGAAGGGGATGTCCCGTCCTATGAAGAGCTGGAGAAGACCTATGATTCGCTCGGCCTAAAAAAATCGAGCGCCTCCCTTCTTAAGATACAAGGGGAAGATGCGGTAAGTAAGTCGTCGCCGACGCTTGCGCCCATCTCGGATCGATCTAGTCCTTCGCTTGAGCCATACCACGCATCTAAAATTCGTATGAACGCCATTGGTGGTATGAACTGGAAGCTGCCTGGTGAATGGATCGAGTGGGAAATTGATGTACCTGAAGACGGGCTGTATCAAATGGCGTTCAAAGTGAAGCAGGATCAATTACGAGGGATCTACGCCACCCGCAGTCTAACAATTAACGGCAAAGTTCCCTTTAAGGAAATGAAGCGCATCAGGTTTAACTATAGCCCAACTTGGCAAACTCACGCGCTGGGTGTCGAAGAGGATGAGCCTTATCAGTTCCATCTTGAAAAGGGCAAACATCGAATACGGTTAACGGTCACGCTAGGGGACATTGCTCCGCTGCTTAGAACCGTGGAATCCAGTGTGCTGGAACTGAACGAGATGTATCGCAAAATATTGATGATCACCTCTAATCAGCCGGATCCACTCCGGGATTATCAGTTGGAGCAGCGAATTCCAGAGATGACCGAGGTCTTTGAGCGGCAGGCAGATACCCTTCGCTCGGTTGCAGACTATTTGGAAAAGAGTACGGGAGAGCAGAGTGATAAGGTCGCAGTACTAAATGCCATGGTGGTCCAGCTTGAGGATATGGCAGCTAGACCAGAGACGGTACCTAAAAGGCTGGATACGTTCAAAATCAATGTAGGTGGTCTCGGCACCTGGATTTTGATGGTCCGTGAACAACCGATTGCAATCGATTACCTTGTCGTATCACCGCCTGATGAGGAATTACCGGAGGCGGAAGCAACCGCCATTCAACAGGTCAAGCACGAGCTGGGCGCATATATCGCTTCTTATACCGAAGATTACGACAGCATTGGCAATGTGGAGCGTAAGAAAGATTCCATCACCGTGTGGATTACGACCGGACGAGATCAAGCACAAGTGCTGAAAGGAATGATTGACGATTCCTTTACCCCCGATACCGATATTTCAGTGCAATTGCGTCTGGTTCCGCCTAACATTTTACTGCCTGCAACACTCGCCGGGGAGGGACCAGACGTAGCCATGCAAATGGGGGAAGACATCCCGGTAAATTATGCAATGAGAAATGCAGCAGCTGATCTAAGTGGGTTTCCGGATTTCGAAGAGATTTCGGGCAGGTTTCGCGAAAGCGGCTTAACACCTTACCGCTACAACGATGGAGTGTATGCACTCCCGGAGCAGCAGCAATTTCCTATGCTCTTCTACCGCAAAGATATTCTAAACGAGCTTGGCCTGGAACCGCCGCAGACGTGGGAGGAGGTATATAACACCATCTCAGTACTGCAAAAGCATAACATGGAGTTCTATCTGCCCATTGATGATACCCTGAACAATGCCAATTTGGTACCGAATGCAACCTTTGCCATGCTCTTATACCAAAATGACGGCACCTTTTATACCGAAGACGAGAAAAAAAGTGCGCTGGATTCGGAAATCTCGATGGATGCTTTTAAACGCTGGACACAGTTCTATACCAATTATAAGTTTCCGCTTAAGGCTGATTTCCCCAACCGTTTTCGTACCGGGGAGATGCCGATAGGAATTGCTGATTACACCACATATAACATGCTTACCGTCATGGCTCCGGAAATACGTAACCTTTGGGACTTTACGATTGTTCCGGGTACACAACTCCCGGATGGTTCGATCAGACATGAGGTAGCGAGTAGTACCAGTGCAGTGATGATGCTTGAAAATGCCGCCAACAAGGAGGCTGCGTGGAAATTTATGAAGTGGTGGACCGATGAAGAGACGCAGATCGAATACGGAAGAGAAATGGAAGGCCTTATGGGGGCTGCTGCCCGTTATCCAACGGCTAACATCAAAGCCTTGGAGCAGTTGCCTTGGCCAGTGAAAGATTATCAAAACCTGGAAAAGCAGTGGGAATGGGTGAAAGGTATCCCACAGCTTCCTGGAGGTTATTTTACAGGCCGGCATCTTGACAATGCCTTCCGCAAGGTCGTCAACGCCAGTGAAAATCCACGTGAGGCTTTGTCGGACTATGTACTGTATATCGATGAAGAGATTGAGCTTAAACGCAAGGAATTTAATCTGAAATAGAAGGAAGGGAGGGTAACGGTTGCAAGCCAAAACAACCAAGACGGCAGCCGCTCCTGCCATTCATACGCGTCAGGTGGGCTGGTGGTCCCTTTTGAAACGGGATTTATACCTCAGCAGACACTATTACGTATTGATGGCACCGTTCATGATCATCTTTTTCATGTTTACTGTCATACCGGTGGGCATTTCGCTTGCCTTGAGTTTCTTTCACTTCAATATGCTGGAAATGCCGCGTTTTATCGGATGGCAGAACTATTCGCGGCTATTCCTGAACGATGACGTATTTCTGATTGCACTGAAGAACACACTGCTTTTTGCAGTAATTACGGGCCCTGTCAGTTATATCGCCTGCTTTTTGTTTGCTTGGATTATCAATGAACTTTCCCCCAAGATTCGGGCGGTGATGACGCTGGTCTTCTATGCTCCATCCATATCGGGAAACGTCTTCTTCATCTGGCTTATTATTTTCTCTGGTGACAGCTATGGATACATGAATGGTTTCCTGATGCGCCTTGGCGTTATTCTGGAACCCATTCAATGGCTCGCAGACGAAAGGTACGTGCTGACCATCGTCATTATTGTGCAGCTATGGCTCAGTCTAGGGACCAGCTTCCTGGCCTTTATTGCAGGCCTTCAAAATATTGATCGTTCGCTTGTTGAGGCCGGCACCGTGGATGGGATCAAAAACCGATGGCAGGAGCTATGGTACATTACACTGCCTTCGATGCGACCGCAGCTGATGTTTGGTGCGGTGATGCAGATTACGGCATCCTTCGCTGTGGCAGAAATTTCGATCGCGCTGGCAGGGTTCCCAAGTGTAAACTATGCGGCGCATACGGTCGTCACTCATTTGATGGATTTTGGTACGATTCGCTTCGAGATGGGATACGCTTCAGCCATTGCTACAGTTCTTTTTGTACTTATGCTGGGAACGAATGTGATGACGCAAAAAATGCTGAGAAAGATAGGTGAATGACAATGACTAGCATAGTACGTGGCGTCTTTGGTATGCCGAAGAGACTTAACCGGTCATTTACCGTTAGCTTGATGTTATTTGCACTGCTGGCTCTGTTTGGAGCATTCATGATACTCCCGCTAATCTATGCTGTAAACAATGCCTTTAAGCCACTCGATGAGCTGTTTATATTTCCGCCGCGCTTCTGGGTGAATAATCCGACGACGGAGAATTTTACAGACTTGATTAATCTGATGGGCAACTCCTGGGTTCCCTTATCAAGGTATATCGCGAATACGCTGCTTATAACGCTAGTGGGAACAGCAGGACATATTCTCCTTGCTTCTGCAGCAGCTTATCCGCTGGCCAAATATCGTTTTCCCGGGTCAAAAGTGCTGTTTACGATTGTCATTCTATCATTGATGTTCTCTCCTCACGTAACGTCGATTCCGAACTACATGGTCATGTCCTGGCTTGGCTGGATTAACACGCATACATCCATTATCGTGCCTTCGCTCGCTTTCTCGTTAGGACTCTTCTTAATGAAGCAGTTTATGGAGCAAATTCCTAATGCATTGCTGGAGGCAGCCAAGATCGATGGAGCGAGTGAATACCGAATTTTCTGGAGCATTGTGATGCCCAATGTGAAACCGGCCTGGCTTACGCTCATGATTCTGCAGTTCCCTGCGCTCTGGGGCACGGATGGCGGGAGCTTCATTTACAGTGAAAATCTCAAAACGCTGCATTATGCACTGAGTCAGATTGTTCAGGGAGGGATAGCAAGAGCGGGAGTTGGGGCTGCTGTTGCCTTACTGCTCATGATTGTACCCATCACCCTATTCGTCATTTCCCAGAGCAGCGTCATGCAGACCATGGCCACTTCGGGCATGAAGGAGTAGAAAGGAGGCAGCGACGTGCAGAAAAGCATATGGAAAAAACATAAAGTGATCATCTTGGGCATAGTCTGCCTCCTGTTATTCAGTCAAGAAGCATCCTACGTAAGTGCAGACACCAATTCAGATGCTTACCATTATTCCTACTGGGGCGATACCGTTCCAGCTCCAGCGGCATATGAGGCAACCGCAATCATCACAGGCAAGAAGCTGAACACGGTCCCTTTCAAAGAACCGAGCGATATGCATGTAACAGAGAATCAACACGTCTTTATACTGGATTCTGGCAATGGCCGGGTTATTGAAATGGACCACACTTTCAAGCTGGTGAGAACAATTGACTCCTTTGAACAGGAAGGCAAGGAAGAATATTTTAATAATCCCCAGGGGCTGTACGTTACGAATAAAGGTCACCTGCTTATCGCCGATTCAGATAATCACCGGGTTGTACATCTAGATGAGGAAGGGCAACTGGTTAAGATTGTGGCTGAACCGAAATCGGATCTGTTAAAGACGGATTTTATATTTAAACCGTTACGGATCGTCATGGACAAGGGGGAACGAATCTACGTCATGGCCGAAGGCGTTTTTGATGGATTTATGGAGTTCAGCGCCGATGGCACCTTCTCTTCCTTTATCGGAGCAAACAGGGTTCAGGTTGATCCGGTGGAGTATTTGTGGAAACGATTCGCTACCCGTGAGCAGCGCAGTCAGATGGTCATGTTTACCCCGACGGAATTTACCAATCTAGATATGGATGAAGAAGGCTTCATTTATGCCACAAGCGGCGATGGCGGTAAAGATTCTATCAAGAAGCTGAATGCACAGGGAACAGACATCCTGCGCAGAGAGGGCTATCAGCCGCCTCAGGGCGATCTAGTGTACACCAACGAAGCCGGACCATCACGCTTGATTGATATTGATGTTGGTGATAGTGACATGTATTCCGTGCTGGATTCCAACATGGGAAGAATATTCACCTACAATGGCGACGGTTATCTGCTCCATATATTTGGCGGTATTGGCAACCGACGGGGTCAGTTCAATACACCTGTGGCTCTGGAACGTTCGGGCGATCGCATGCTCGTTCTCGATAAGTCGCTCGGCGAGATTACGGTCTTTCAAACGACGGAGTACGGGCGCACGCTGCATGAAGCGGTACGCAGTTATTATAACGGCGACGAAGATCAGTCCTCGGTCATGTTTGCCAAAGCTGCTGAGATGAATGCCAATCTGGAGTATGCCTATGCGGGAATCGGCAAAGCGCTGCTTCGCCAGAAGGAGTATGAGGATTCTGCGCAATACTTTAAGCGGAGTATGGAGCGCCAAGGCTATTCCAAAGCTTTTCTTTTGTTTCGCAAAGAATTGATGCGTGAGCATTTCTCATGGATGATGTCTGGTTTATTCCTGGCTGCAGCTGCGTTTGTCACCGTCATCATTGTTCGCAGACAAAAAAGGAGGACAGCGAATGCAGACGTCAAGTAAGCAATTATATCAGTACCCCATGCATCTGATATTTCATCCATTCAATGGATACTGGGAACTGAAATACGAACGGAATCAGAAAACAACACTGCTGATTGCATACCTCATTCTAGTACTTTTGGTTATCACCAAAATTTTGCATGCCCAGTACAGCGGTTTCCTCATTAACTTCAACAATCCGAAGTATCTGAACAGCCTGCTTGAAATGGTATATGTCATTATTCCGGTGCTGTTCTGGTGTATTGCCAATTGGTCTTTAACCACGCTTATGGACGGGGAAGGTAAATTCTCTGAAATTTTTATGTCTACGTGTTTTGCACTGGTCCCGCTGTTTCTCATTCATTTTCCATGGATTTGGCTGAGTCTCGTCATTTCCGCACAGGAAACTGCATTTTATTACTTCTCTAACGCACTTGCAGTCGGCTGGACGTTATATCTGTTATTCGTGGGAAATATGACAGTCCACCAGTATACGCCGGCCAAAACGGTGCTGACGATGCTGCTCACCCTAGTTGCTATGGCCTTTATGGCATTTCTGTGCCTATTGTTCTTTAGCCTTGTACAGCAGATCGTTTCCTTTGTTGTAACTATTTATCAGGAATTAGTGCTTCGGGGCTAAGGAAGGAGGAGATATACAATGAAATATGCCGTAGCCAAAAGAATCAGCGGAATGCTGCTCATTGGCAGTCTGCTTCTCAGTGGTTGTCAAATCTCGCCAGCTTCGCAGGTCCGTGAGACTGCGACTACTGTTGACCAAGCTGAGGTTCCCTCCCTGCCTCCCGGAGAAAAACTGATATCGTCTTTCAGCGATGCTCGTCTTTCAGGCATGCTTGGAATCGCCCAGAATAATTCGCTTCAGCTGTTCATTCACGAAGAGACTGCTGAGATTGCAGTTCTTCACAAACAGAGCGGTCAAATATGGCGAAGCAACCCAGCTGATCGTGACAAGGACGGAATCGCAACCGGGATTAACAAAGATCTTCTCTCATCGCAAACAAGACTCAGCTTCTTTAACAGTCTGGGTCAGAGCAGTTCCGTAAACTCTTACACGGATAGTGTTGGACACAAGCAGGTAAGTTATGAAGCGATTGATAACGGAGTTCAGGTTCATTATCA
This sequence comes from Paenibacillus shunpengii, assembly GCF_042684905.1. NCBI lineage: Bacteria > Bacillati > Bacillota > Bacilli > Caryophanales > Paenibacillaceae > Paenibacillus > Paenibacillus shunpengii. Next base: position 1,825,759 of record NZ_JBHUMJ010000002.1, read on the forward strand.
ATTCGGAAGCACTGAACGCTCCATTGAAGATTTGCCAGTGAAGATCAGCAAAGAACGATTTGAGCAGAAGCTGCTCTCCCAGCTCGACAGCGCTGGGCAGCGTACATTAAAAATCGGTTATACAGAAGACAAGGAAGAAGGAATCTACACTCGAAATGATAAGGCGCTGCAAGGACTTCAGCTTTCCAGAGCTTTAAAAGCCTTTGAGACAGCCGGCTATACGGAAGAAGATCTGGAACAGGACCATACCGAGCATGGGATTGAGCTTGAGCAGAGCGGGCCGCGACTGTTCATGCTCACCATGGAATATGAACTGGACGGTGAGGATCTGCTTGTACGTATACCCTCCTCCGGAATTCATTTTCCAGAAGAATATCCGATTAACACGATCTCTGTTCTGGATTATTTCGGAGCCGGTGGTTCAAATGAAGAAGGCTCCATATTTGTACCAGATGGTTCTGGGGCATTGATTCATTTTAATAATGGCAAAGTCCAGTATCCTGCGTATCAGCAAGATATTTACGGCCCGGATATGACAATGAAGGTTCGCGAAGTCAGCTCAAATGAAGCTAAAGCCAGATTGCCCGTCTTTGGACTGATTCGGGAAGAAGGAGCTTTTCTGGGGATTATTGAGGAAGGAGATGCTGTTGCGGTTGTCAATGCTGATATTAGCGGCAAGCTAAACAGCTACAACAATGTATATCCGAGCTTCTATGTGGTGAACAAGAGCGATGTAACGCTTCAGGCAAGTGACATGGTACGAACGCTTCCGAAATTCCAGGCCAAACCGACCGCATCCGACTTCGTCGTTCGGTATGCTTTTGTCGGCGCAGAGAAGGCATCTTACTCGGGCTTGGCCTCTCTCTATCGAGATTATCTGCTGCAAACGGGCGGTCTGCCCGAGTCCAAGACCAGTAGAGAGCAGAACAGCCTTCCGTTTTATCTTAAACTGCTTGGCGGCATGTCCACTCGCCAACATATATTAGGCATTCCTTATGATTCTACGGAGGCATTAACTACTTTTGACGAAGCTCAAAATATACTCTCCGCGCTGAAAGAAAAGAAGGTGTCCAACATTCAAGTTCGCTATGCCGGTTGGTTTAATGACGGTCTTTATCATCGGATGCCGGACTCCATTAACGTGGATCGTGCTATTGGCGGGAAAAAGGGAATGCGCGAATTCAGCTCCTTTACACGAGAGTCGGGGATCGGCTTTTACCCGGATGTTGCTATGTTGAGTGTACAATCCAAAAAAGGTTTTAGACCATCTAAAGAAGCTTCACGAACGTTAACACAGGAACCAGCGGTCATCTACCCTATGGACCCGGCAAGACAGCGGCGTAACTTGGATCGATCTCCATCCTATGTGCTTTCTCCCAATTTACTAGACGAATTGACGGAAGAGATGCTGAAGGATACAGCTCCTCTTCCGATGGATGGACTTTCTCTTAGGGATCTGGCAGAACAGTTGAACAGTGACATGAATCCGAAGAAGCTGCTCGATCGAACGCAATCGCTTAGTGTCGTAACCAAGGCACTCGAACAGATTAAACAGCAGGCGGGCTCCGTTGTTGCGGATGGCGGAAACGGCTACGCGCTGCCTTATGTAACAGACCTGACAGATGCTCCTATGACAAGCAGCCGCTTTAAGCTGGAAGATGAAGAGATTCCGTTCTATCAGCTCGTTCTGCATGGGAGCATCAGCTATACCGGCACTCCATACAATCTCTCCACCTATACGAACGCAAGACAATATGTCCTGAAGCTGATTGAATATGGAGCGAGTCCTTACTTTGCCTGGTTCAACGCCCCGAATCATGTTGTGAAAGAGACCGATTACGATCACCTCTATGCGTCAAATTATGAGCAGTGGATCGACCTAGCTGCCCAAATTTACAACGAGGTCAATCAGGCGAACCTTCCGTTTGCCGGGCGTTCAATGAAGTCACATGAATCCCTCGCGGAAGGCGTATTTCGGACAACGTATGAAGGCGGAGGGTTTGCTATCGTCAATTACAATGACTTCCCCGTGGATGTGGAGAACTATACCGTAAAAGCTCTTAGTTACGTGACTGGTGGTGAGCAGCTCTGAAGACACTTCTGAAATGGAAATGGGGAAATCGCACGTATGCTCAGCAGAAAGCCCTGTGGGGCGTAATCTACGTACTGCCTTGGTTTATTGGATTTGTATTGTTCTTCTTCATTCCTCTAATGGCTTCGTTGCGTTACAGCATGAGTACGATTCAGGCTAATGCGGAAGGCATAGCGATTCAATTCACCGGTGTCGTCAATTATATTCAAGCGCTCACCGTTAATACCAGCTTCAACCGTGCATTGATTGAGTCGGTAACAGACGTACTTGTCAACGTGCCTCTTATCATCATATTCAGCCTGTTCCTTGCCGTCATCCTGAATCAGAAATTCAGGGGCAGGGCCTTGGCACGATCTATCTTTTTCCTGCCGGTTATTCTGGCATCAGGCGTTATTATGTCACTGGAGAGCACCAGTTTAATTGAAGCAGTTAATCAGAACAGCACGGGCGGAAGCTCGCTCGGCACGTTGGAACTGGAGAAATTGATGCTTGATGCAGGTGTAAGTGAATGGATCGTCACGTACTTAAGCAGCGCGGTAGATAGAATCTATCAGATTGTCAGTCAATCCGGCGTACAGATTCTGATCTTTCTGGCAGGCATTCAAACCATCTCGCCTCAATTGTATGAGGCATCGAAGATCGAAGGCGCAACCGGCTACGAAGCGTTTTGGAAAATTACTTTTCCAATGGTCAGCCCGTTGATCTTCGTCAATGCAATCTATACCATTATCGATTCATTTGCCAATAATGCCATGACGGAACTGATTCGGGAGACCGGCTTCGTTAAGTTCGACTTTGGCTTAAGCTCTGCCATGGCATGGGTCTACTTCCTGGCTATCGCTATCATTTTAATAATCGTAACGGTTATTTTTTCGAAACGTGTGTTCTATCAAGATTAAAAAGGAGGATGTCCCGCGTGAAGACATCACGATTATTATCGCTGGAGCACTGGAAGGGCTGGCTGTGGGTCATGATCCGCTTTGTTCTAATTACCGGACTTTCCTTTGTTATCCTCTTCCCGATATTCCAGAAAATTTCGACTTCCATTAAGGATAAGGTTGATCTTTATTCTGCGGTAGTTGTGTGGATTCCTCAGAACTTCTCCATTGAGAATTTTAAACAGGCGATTCAAGTCATGGACTACTGGGAAACGCTGTTCAACACTTTTACACTCTCTGCCACAACGACATTGTTAACGACGGCATCCTGCGCACTTGCAGGATACGGATTTGCACGTTTGAAATTCAAGGGCAGCGGCTGGCTGTTCGCAGGAGTAATCCTGACGATACTGGTCCCGCCTACGACCATTCTTATTCCGGTATACCTTAATTTGAAAAGTTTTGACCTGTTGGGTCTGATGACCATTATGACTGGCAAACCCGTAAATTTGCTCAACACGTATTGGCCATTCATACTTACGGCAGTGACAGCCAATTCGCTTAAGGCAGGCTTGTATATTTTTATCTTCCGTCAGTTCTTTAGAGGGATCCCTAAGGAAGTGGAAGAGGCCGCTTACGTAGACGGAGCAGGTATTGGTCGAACCTTTTTTAGAATCATGCTGCCTAATGCCATTCCATCCATGGTGACCGTCATGCTGTTTTCCTTCGTGTGGCAGTGGAATGACAGTTTCTATACAACCACGTATCTGACCTCCAGCAAGGTCATGTCGACGCAATTGTCGTCTCTTCCATACAACCTTGCTCAGCAGGTCGGGGATGGTGCCTCCAAGGCAGATCCTTTTTACCTAAGCATGATTCAGGATACAGGGATTCTACTCGCTATCCTGCCTTTGATTGTAATTTATCTATTCGTACAGCGCTATTTCGTGGAGAGTGTGGAACGTTCGGGAATCGTCGGTTAGAACCAAACATTATATCGCAAACCATCTGATAGATTAGGAGGGATTCAAGTGAAGAAGATGATGACATCTTGTAAGCTTCTGCTTATTCTAGCTTTGCTGATTACCATTGCTCCATGGGGAGGCGGCCGCGCCGAGGCTTGGGTGGGTATGCCAATGGGGAAGCTTCATGTAAGCGGTAAACATCTGGTCAACAGCAACAATCAGCCGGTACTTCTAAATGGCTGGCACCAGCCATCTGGTGCATACTGGACATACCAGGACAGTAATTATTATCTCAATCTCCACGGTAATGATCGGCATAAGGCCACGCTTGCTTATCTAAAAGATATTACCGATACGTTTACAGATACAAGTCCGAAATACGGAAGCAATCATGGATGGAATATGAATCAAGTGAGATTATTCATCGACCGCCAAGACATGGGGGACGTGGCCGCTGGGACATATAATTTTGCCGGAGTGCAGACGGTCACACAAAACGTTATCATTCCGTACATTCAGTATGCGAAGACAAAAGGGGTATATGTCGTTTTGGGACTCGATTTTACATTGAAGGACGAGCAAGCAACGACGGCTTCAAATCTACAAAAATTCAATCAAATATGGGGTTATCTCGCCTCCCGTCCGGAAATAAAAAGTGCAGATAATGTTCATTTTGAGCTGATCAATGAACCCGTGAAGTCGTATGCCAACGGTCATTGGGGTGGATACAATGGGGAGAATGATTTTGTTGACCATTGGAACGATTTACGCAATTTCCAGAATTCGATCATCTCCACGATTCGCAGCCAGGGTGCGGACAATGTAATCTGGGCAGCAGGACTGGGTTATAACCAATTTTATAGTCTAACTGCAAGTCATCCTTTGACGGATCCGCTGAACAATTATGGGTATGCGGTTCACTGGTATCCAGGTTACGGAGCTTATGACAATTTCTCAATCTTACAAGATCAGTGGAACACCAATGTAAAAGCAGCCGCAGACAACTATCCAATTAACGTAACTGAAGTGACCTGGTTCAAGAACAAGCCTGGAGATTCGGCTTACTGGAACTTGTTTAATGGCAGCAATGAAGGTTTTGGAACAAATACCAAAACAATCTTTAATGCAGCGGGCAACGTGAGCATTGCTGCTCATATGAATGGGTTCATTCTGGAGCCGGGACAACGAAGCTCCTTTGCCGATCCTACGGCAGGACTAAAATGGGATGGAGATGCTTCTCGAAGTGCAATGGGGCGTTTCCTGTTCAATTGGTACCATGAACGCGCTCAAACCTATCCGGGCAGTGGACCGACAACTGGCCTGATAGCAGGTATGACCTACAAAATTGTGGCAAGACATTCTGGCAAAGTCATTGATGTTCCAGGTGGGCAGAATGTGAACAATCTTCAGCTGCAGCAATGGAGCGATCTGGGTGGCAATCCTCAGAAGTGGGTGCTGAACTCAATTTCTGGGGGGAATTATATGCTGACTAGTGTAAACTCACCGGATAAGGTCATCGACATTCGCAACGGGACACTAACGAACGGCGAAGCTGTACAGCTGATGAGCAATTTGAACACGACCGCCCAGCATTTCAAAATCAATGATTTAGGGAATGGATACTGGAGCATTATCAACGTAAACAGCAACAAGGCAGTTGAGGTGATGAACTCTTCTACTGCCGACGGTGCTAAGCTGCAGCAAAACGATTATACGGGGGCACTGAATCAACAATGGAAGTTTGTGTTAAGTGAGAATATAGTTTTAGACTGAAAAAATAAAGCATTTTCTTAGTGCTTAGGCTAAAATAAGTCCCCTGTTTAAGCACTACATGCTACCCTTGTACATTCTTTAATAAATAATTGGAAATGGAAAGGGCGTAGCCCAAGCGAAGTCGCGGGAGCGTCCTTTTTATTGAACTAACTGGCAGTTTTCTTGAGCAAGTTGTTGACTAAGGTGACGGGAAAGAGTAATATTTAACCAATATCGGTAAATCAAAGATGGAACAAAAGTAAATCATTAAACTCTTCACAGGAAAGGGTTTCATGACTGAGAAAACCTTAGAGTACTGATTGAAAATGCCAGTTCCAGAGTATGGCTAATACCCATCGGTTTGACCCGTTATAGTCAATTAAGGTGGCTGTGTGAAAATACAGCAACCTGGGTGGTACCGCGATTAATATCGTCCCAGAGCATTTTGCTTTGGGGCGTTTTTTATTTTGGGAGGAGTCTATATGATATTAGAAAAAGTTATAAATAGAATTGTAATACAAAGTGAATATAAGGATTTTGTTGATAAGTATATAGATCATATACTTACCGAATTTAAAGGTAAGATTCATAGCATTTATATGTGTGGCTCGATTCCAAAAGGAACTGCTAAACCTTTTAAGTCAGATGCAGACTTTACTATTGTATGTGTAAATCCCACAGATATTGATTACGAAAGATTGTCAAATATTAAAGACAGGCTTTTGGAAGAATATCCAGTAGTAACTAAGATTGATACGATCATTTGCTCAATTGACGATGTATTAAGTAAACCAAATGAGTGGGGTTTTTGGGTTAAGATTATTTGTGTTTGCCTATATGGTCATGACGTTGGTGAAAAAGTACCACCGATCATTATTTCTCCAGAGTTCATTTTAGACTTAAATACAGAGACCAAGGAAGAAGTAGATCGTGTACGTCGTTCACTTTCTACTGCTAGTGATCACACGATGAAAACTAGATATATTAAAGGGTATTCGAAGAGATTAATTCGTGCATTATACTCTTTGGTTTTAGTAGATACAGGTGTATGGCAAGATGACATTATGAAGATGAAGAATGCCATAATAAACTATTGCGAGATTGACTCCGCTTTAGTTGAGTATCTGTATGCTTGTTACTTGGATAGTGATGTACTTGTTGAAAAGTTTCTGGGAATTGCAGATGAAGTATATTGCTATTTTGAGAACTCCTTAAATGCAATGGCTGCCGGGTCACTCTGAGAAGCGAGAGACACATCCAGCCCCCTAAGCCCGTCGGGACATCACTGCATTTTTAACCTCTTAGTCTAATGTGGAGCTTAAAAAGACTTCTATATTTTGTGGTAACTGGTACGGTATTTAGAAGATTATTCAACCTGTCGAAATGACAGGTTTTTTTGCGTAGATAAACAAAGAACTTAGCAGGAAGGAGGGATTTATTTCCATGTCGAAAGAACTTAACAGAAGCCTTTTAAAGTTATTAAGGCGGATTCTCGAACTCTCAGTTTATTATGGGTACAGCACCGAATCAAAACCTGACATGCTACATTGGGCCCATTGCGGAGCTCTTAAGAAGACTTGGTTAATCTGGTGCATATGATTCGAATAGGTGATCATAAGCTGGATAATTTTATGCTTACGAATATGAGCATTTCTGCAAGGTAACTCAGGATGAACTTAGGCAAACTCTAATAACTATTGGTGCAAAAACTACTGCTGCGAAGCCTCTACGACCTTGGCAGAGCTGTTACCCAACACAATGGCATTGAACATTCCACATCTAGCTGAACGGACAGATTAACGCAACAAGCTTCGAGAATTGGATAAACAACTAACTAAATATCTTCAGGATAAGCCCAGGGAACTTAGGTTGAAATTATATAATCCGCGTCAGAGCAAACGATATTGACAAACCAACTACTACGTGTTACTTTATAGCTGTAGTAAGTAATACTGCATACTAGTGACACAGAATAGTAAGGGGCGATTATGCTGGAAAACTTAACGGAAATGCTTAAAGGCGTGCTTGAGGGCTGCGTCCTTGAAATTATTAGCCACAACGAAACCTACGGTTACGAAATCACGCGGCAGTTGAATGCCCTCGGCTTCACGGATGTTGTGGAGGGAACGGTATACACCATCCTGATCCGGCTTGAAAAAAACAATTTGGTAGAAGTAACCAAAAAGCCCTCTGACATGGGGCCGCCGCGAAAGTTTTTCGCGCTCAACGACGCGGGGCGTGAGGAGCTGCAGAGGTTCTGGGAAAAATGGGAGTTCGTATCATCAAAAATAAACGAGTTAAAGGAGAAAATACAATGAATTTTTGGGAAAAAATCACCGGCAGCGATATGACGAAAGAAATGAAAGCTTTCGAATCGCGAGCCAAAAAGCTGCCGGCTGATTATCAAGCGGCATGGGAAGAAATTGATGCCAATCTTTGGTCGCACTCAGATTTCACTGGTCGTAACCTCATGCCAATACTCGACGGTGTGCTTGGCCTGTTCGAAGAAACGGCGGCGGACGGTCAGAGTGTCCAAGAGGTTTTGGGTGACGATATCAAAGGCTTCTGTTCAGCGCTGGCCGGCGAAGAAGGGGCAAAGTCCTTTCGGGACAAGTGGCGCGAGCAACTCAACAATAATATCGCCAAAAAATTAGGTAAATAGGAGGATAAAATGAGAATACGAGATATCATTGAAGGCAAAAAAGAGTGGCGAGCGCACGTGATCGAAGGCAAAAAAGAGTGGAGAGAACACGTGGCGCGTGTTAAAGCGCTCCCACAAGATTATCAGATTGTTTATAAAGAGATTCAAAAATATTTCTTTAAGGTCGGCCCTGTTGAGCTAACCGACGGGACGGGTTTGCTCTCGGGGATTGTCGATCTTTTTGAAGATGGCGCGGCCTTGGGGAAAGGCGTGCTCGAAGTGACGGGCAGTGACGTAGCGGCTTTCTGCGACGATCTAATCAAAGATTCAAAAACTTACGATGACATCTTTCAAGAACTGTTAGACCACCAAGAAGGTAGCAAGACCATGAAAAAGGCTACGGATAATAAAAAGTAAAAAGGGAGGTGATATTTTTGCCCTGCTTGGCACCAATGGCCTATGCAAAACGAGGAAGAATCTATCAATTCAAAGCTTGAATAATAAAAGAAAATTCATAGTGTTACAAAAAATAAAAAGTAAAGAGAGGGAAACTAATGCAAAAGATGATGGGTCAAAGCAACAGAGGCTTCTCCGATACAGGGCTGCGCAGAGTGCGCGACGTCCTGGCACGGCATGTCGATTCCGGGAAGATTCCTGGGCTCGTCGCCCTGGTCAGCCGGTACGGTGAGACGCACGTCGAAACACTCGGAACGATGCGCCATGACGGTGGCGCCCCGATGCGCCGGGACACGATCTTTCGGATGGCCTCGACATCCAAGCCGGTCGCGGTCTCAGCGGCGATGGTCCTGCTGGATGAGTGCAGGCTCCGGCTGGATGACCCGGTACAGGAGTGGCTGCCCGAACTCGCTGACAGGCAGGTACTGAGACAGGCAGACGGCCCGCTGGACGATACCGTGCCGGCGAGGCGGCCGAT